>JAQYBZ010000038.1 GCA_029003235.1 Bacillota bacterium | reverse complement strand
TGGGCACGGGCAAGGAGCAGAACATTACCATCACCGCTTCGTCCAACCTGTCCAAGGAAGACATTGACAAGGCCGTCAAGGAGGCCGAGCAGTTCGCCGCCGAGGACAAGGCGCGCAAGGACGAGGTCGATACCCACAACGCAGCGGATCAGGTCATTTATCAGACCGAAAAGACCCTGGGCGAGCTGGGCGACAAGATCACCGATTCGGATAAGGCGCCCATTCAGGCGGCCATTGAAAAGCTCAAGGAGCTGAACAAGGGCAACGATGTGGCGGCCATCAAGGCGGCCACCGACGAAGTGCAGAAAGCGTTCTACGCTGTGTCCGAGAAGCTGTACAAGAATGCGGCGCCGCAGGGCGATCCCAACGCGGCGGCCGGCGCAGGCCAGAACTACGGCGCTCCCGGCAACGGCGGCAATAGCGGCGACGATGGCGTTGTGGACGCGGATTTTGAGGAAGTCAAGGACTGATCGCGCAAGCGCTTTTTGAGACCGCCGCAGGACGGCAGTTTTGAGAAGCACGGCATATCCCGCGCAGAGCCCACAGGGTGAGGAGCACTCCTCACCCTGCGCTGGCGTAATCGCACCGAATCTGAGGTGAATTCCAATGGCAAACGAAAACAAACGAGATTATTATGAGGTACTCGGGGTAGAGAAAAACGCCGCCGAGGATCAAATAAAAAAAGCGTACAGAAAGCTGGCAGCCAAGTACCACCCGGACGTCAACCATGAGGCTGATGCGGAAGAACGATTTAAGGAGATCAACGAAGCCTACGAGGTGCTTTCCGACCCGGATAAGCGGGCGCGGTACGACCAGTTCGGTTTTGCCGGGGTCGACCCCAACTTCAATCCCGGCGGCGCTGGAGGCAATCCCTTTGGCGGCTTTGGCGGCTTCAGCGGCTTTGGTGATCTGGGCGACCTGTTCGGCGATTTCTTCGGCGGCCGCAGCAGCGGCAGATCGGCCAACGGCCCGCGCAGCGGCGAGAACCTGTCGGCGCAGGTGGATCTGACCTTTGAAGAAGCGGCTTTCGGCGTGGAAAAGGAGCTGAACATCCCCCGGGTGGAGACCTGTGACGTGTGCGGCGGTTCCGGCGCCGCGCCCGGCACCAGGCCGGAGACCTGCTCCCGCTGCCGGGGCACCGGTCAGGTTCGCACCCAGCAGAGCTTTATGGGCATGACCATGCAGTCTACCACGGCCTGCCCCGACTGCGGCGGCAGCGGAACCATCGTCCGCACGCCGTGCAGCCGCTGTAAGGGCAAGGGACGGATCAAGCGCACCAAGCGCATAAAAGTCTCCATTCCTGCCGGTGTGGACAACGGCCAGTCCGTGCGGGTACGAAACGAGGGCAATGCCGGCGCCAACGGCGGCCCCAATGGCGATTTGCTGGTGGCCGTGCGCATCCGTCCCCATGAACTGTTCACGCGGCAGGGGTCGGACGTCTACTGCGAAATGCCCATTTCCTTTGCACAGGCCGCCTGCGGCGCGGAGATCGAAGTGCCGACACTGGACGGCAAGGTGCGTTACATGGTGCCCGAGGGGACACAGACCGGAACGACCTTCCGGCTCAAGGGCAAAGGCATCCCCTATGTGGGCTATAAAAATCGCGGCGACCAGTTTGTAAAGGTGGTTGTGGAGACGCCCACGCACCTGACCAAAGAGCAGAAAGAGCTGCTGCGGAAGTTTGAAGACGGCGTGTCCGAGGCGGCCAACCCCAGAAAAAAGAGCTTCTTTGAAAAGCTGAAACGCAATTTTAATTAACAAAATGCTCCCCGAAGGCGGAATCACCGCTTTCGGGGAGCATTTTTTGTGCCGGCCGGCGGGTTATTCCGTCAGGCGGTGCGCTTGCGCAGACCGAAGGTCAGAGCGAAAAAGACGGCCAGATACAGACAGATGGTTGCGCCTGCCGAGCAGGAAAGATAATAGGATGTGACCAGCCCGGCAATGCCGCACACCAGCGCCGCCAGCACCGAAAGCAGGGTGTACTGGCGCAGATTTTTTGACACATTGCGCGCACCGGCGGCTGGCAGTACCAGCAGGGAATTGATGACCATAAGTCCCACCCGGGAAATGGCCAGCGTCACCACCACGGCAATGGCTACGGTGAAAATGCTCTCATGCAGGCGCACGGGCACGCCTCTGGAGGAGGCAAGCTGGGGATGGATGGCTGTGAGCACCAGTTTGCTGGAAATAAAGCACCACAGCACCAGAACCAGCGCCAGCACGATGGCCAGCAGCAGAATCTCTCCCGGCTGCACCGAGAGAATGTCGCCGATCAGGTAGGTGTTGAAGCTGGTAAAGCTGCCGCCCTGCAGGGTGGCGATAAAAATGCCCAGCGCCACGGCGGTGGAGGAGAATACGCCGATGACCGTATCCCCCGACAGATTGGAGCGGGAGCGCACAAAGGTGAACAGCAAAGCGAAGAACACGGACAGCACGACGGCGCACCAGGTGGGCGCGGCAAAGCCGCACAGCACGCCGATGGCAATGCCCGTAAAGGCGGAGTGTCCCAGCGCGTCGGAGAAAAAGCTCATTTTCCCCGTGACGATCATGGTGGACAGAATTCCAAACAGAGGCCCCAGGATCAGCACCACCAGCAGGGCGTTTTTCATGAAATCAAAGTGCAGAAAGGCAAAGGGCAGCCAGTCGCACAGGGCGTACCACAGCTTCATTGGCCGGCGCCTCCTCCCATGTGAAAGGCCTGCGCAAAGGCCTCGGAGCAGAGCACTTCACGGGGGCTGCCGCTGCACAGCACCCGGCTGTTGAGCAGCACCACCTTGTCCACATACCGATCCAGCATGGAAAAGTCGTGGGTGGTCATAAGGATGGACAGGTCAAATTTCTGCCGGATCTCATCGAGCATATCCATTAAAAGCTCCATGCCCTCCACATCCACGCCGGACAAAGGCTCGTCCAGAATCAGAATGTTGGGCATGGGATCCAGCGCCAGCGCCAGCAGCACCCGCTGCAATTCGCCGCCGGAGAGATTGCCCACCCGCTTGTCAATGAGGGCTTCGCCGTGGACGGCCTGCAGGCATTCCAGCACGCGGCGGCGGAACTTTTTTGGAACCGGCAGAAAGGCCGGACGGGAGGCGTTGCAGCAGCAGAAAAGATCCAGCACACTTACCGGATCGCCCCGGTCAAAGGTGGGGGACTGGGGCACATAGCCGATGCGCAGCTTCTGGCTGTGGCCGCCGGTGGAAAAGGTGATGGAGCCGGTGTATTCCTGCTGCCCCAGAATGGAGCGGATCAGCGTGGATTTGCCTGCTCCGTTGGGGCCGATGAGCGCCACGATCTGCCCGCAGTGCATATGCAGATTGATGTCTTTCAGAACTTCCTCCGTGCCGAAGCTGACACACAGATCGGTGATTTTCAGGCAGCAGGAATCCTCGCAGCTTCCATGCCCGTGGTGCTTCAGGGGGATCATCCCAGCGCCTCCTTTATGGTGTCAAGATTTTGGCGCATGACGGTGAAATAGTCGTCGCCCGACATGGCCATACTCAGGGTGTACACGGCGGCGCCCGTTTCGGCTTCGATGACGGACGCGGCGGAGGTGGAGCCGTTGGTCTCCACAAAAATGGCGGGCAGGCGGTGCTGCTCCACCAGCGTGATGATCTGCTCCAGCATCCGGGCGGAAGCGGTGGCACCGTCTTCTTCTTCAATGGCCGCCAGAATGGTCAGATCAAAGGCTTTGGCAAAGTAGGCAAAGCCGTCGTGAAAGGTCACAAGCTCCCGGCAGGAAAGATCTTTCGTGATCTCGTCGCCGTATTGCTTCAGCTCTGTCAGGCGGGTGATGCAGGCTTTGGCGTTGGCCTGCAGAAGCGTCTCATATTGGGGATAGAGCGCCTGCATAGCGTCGGCAATGTTCTGAACCATAATGGCGGCGTTGTCCGGATCCAGCCAGATGTGGGGATCCGTCCCCTCGTCCGATTCCAGCAGCTCCACGCCGCCGGAACATTCCACCACGGTATCGCAGCCTGCCAGCGCGTCATTCAGGAAAGACTCCAGCTCGCAGCCGGAGAGAATAACCACGTCGGCCTGCTCGATGACCTCCATCTGCCGCACCGTGAGGGAGTAATCGTGCAGACAGGAGATCTTTCCGCCGATGACCTGTCGGACGTCCAGATCCGTGCCCTGACAGACGGCGGCGGCAAACTGGTATACCGGCCAGGTGGTGGCGGCAATGACGGGGCATTCCGTTCTGTCCTGCCCGCGGCAGCCGCCGAGACAGCAGATCAGAAGCGCTGCCGCCAGCAGGACGGAGCGTATTTTCTTGCGATTCATAGAAACTCCTTTAGCCCCAGATGGCAGAGAGCATGGGAATGACCTGCTTTTTCCGGGACATGACGCCGGGCAGGAAGAACGTGTTGCCCTTGGCTTCCACGGAGAAAGCCTGCTCCACCGTCTCCTCATCGCCAAGATAGAGGATCTGCGTGCCCTCCAGCAGTACGTCCGTAAACATGAGCATCATAATGGAATAACCCTTTTCGTCCATGGCCTTGCGCATGGCCGTGAGAAATTCCTCTTTGCGCTGGAGCATATGGGCGGAATCCACACAGGTAATCTGCCCCACGCCCAGCCGGTGGCCGGCGATCAAAAACTCCTTGAAATCCGTGAACAGCAGCTCCTGTGCCGAACGGTCGTCCCGTCCGGAGACGGAGAAGATGGCCTGTCCCAGCTCGTCGAGGGACACGTTGGCGATGCGCGCCATGCGTTCGGCCATGTCCCGATCCCGCTGCGTGGCGGTAGGGGACTTGAAAATGACGGTGTCAGAGACAATGGCAGCGGCCATAAGCCCGGCCATATTTGCTGAGGGCATCAGTCCCTTTTCCTGATACATCCCGGCAATGATGGTGGTGGTGCTGCCCACCGGCTCGTTGCGGAAGAACACGGGATTTCCCGTCTGGATGTCCGCCAGCCGGTGATGGTCGATGATCCCCAGAATCTCCGCCTGATCCAGCCCCGGCACGGACTGGGAGACCTCGTTGTGATCCACCAGCACCACGCGCTTTCTGCGCGGCTTGATCAGGTGATACCGGGACAGGGTGCCCACCACTTTGTCATTTTCGTCCAAAATGGGGTAGCAGCGGTAGCGGCTCTTGGAAACCACTTCTTTTACGTCATCGATGAAATCGTCCAGATGAAAGCACTCCAGATCGTGGGTGCGGCAGATACGGGCAATGGGGATGGCGTGGAAGATGAGCCGCGCCGCGCGGTAGGCGTCAAAGGGCGTGGAGATGATGCAGGTGTCGGAGGGGATGCCGCGCAGGGCGTCGTCCAGCTCCGCCTGACACAGAATGACGCAGCGCACATTCATTTCCAGCGCCCGGTGAATCATGTCCGGCTGGTGACCGCAGACAACGATGTTGTCCCGGCCGGAGAAGAGAAGATTCTCTCGACTCTTGGGCAGGGCAATGACCACCTCGCCGGAGAGAGTGTCCACCGTGGCGCCCGTATCGTTGAGGAGTTTGCCCTCCAGCACGCTGAGCAGATTAAACAGGGGGATGCTGTCTACCACGGTGCTTCCCACCGTGTGCATATCGTAAGAGGCCACGTCTCCGGAGGACAGCATACCGTACAGATGCCCGCTTTCGTCGGTGACGGGGATGGCTGCGATCTTGGGGTCCTGCTGCAGCACGTCCCAGCCGTGGCTGACGGTCAAAGCGGAATTGAGAGCAGGCGGCGTATCATATTCCAGATCGCGTACCTGGTTGCGGACCGTGGTAATCCGCTGGGGCGGTTCAAACCCGAAACGCTGCAGCACCAGAGCGGTCTCATCGCTCAGATGCCCCAGCCGTCCGGCCACAAATTCCCGGTCACCCAGCGAATTGCGCAAAGCGGCGTAGGCCATGGCAGAAACGATGGAGTCGGTATCCGGGTTGCGATGCCCAAGCACATAGATGTTTTCCATAAGGGTCCTCCTTACCGGCGGCACGGTATCAGTTATCTATCATTATGTCCTATTTTACCCGCTTTGTCAATGTTTTCGCCGCCGCGCCGGGGGAATTTGCCGGCACCGGTGTGAAAAAACTGCCGTATTGCATTTTTCCCCTCCGTATTGTATACTATCTCAGATACGAAAAGAGAGAAGGGGAACTTGTATGGATTTGTTTGAAAAGTGCAGAAAGCCTTCCCTGGCCAAACAACTGCGTCAGGAGGGGATCTATCCCTATTTTCACGCCCTGGAGTCCCGGCAGGATGCGGAAGTCATCATGGAGGGCAAACGCCGGATCATGTTGGGATCCAACAACTACCTGGGGCTGACCACCAATCCGGAGATCGTCGAGGCGGGAATCCACGCCTTTGAACAGTACGGCTCCGGCTGCTCCGGCTCCCGTTTTCTCAACGGCACGCTGGAGATGCATCTGGAACTGGAGCAGGAGCTGGCGCGGTTTTTGCGTAAGGAGGCAGTGACTACCTTCTCCACGGGCTTCCAGTCCAATCTCGGAATCATTAGCGCCATCGTAGGAATGCATGATTATGTGATCTGTGACCGGGAGAATCACGCTTCCATCTACGACGGCTGCAAGCTGAGCTACGGCAAGATGCTGCGCTACCGCCACGCGGACATGGAAGATCTGGAGCGCCAACTGCAAAAGGTGCCGGACAACTACGGCTGTCTGATCGTCACCGACGGCGTCTTTTCCATGGGTGGCGATATTGCCAAGCTGCCCCAGATCTGCGCCCTGGCAAAAAAGTACGGCGCCAGAGTCATGGTGGACGACGCCCATGGGCTGGGAACCATCGGAGAGGGCGGCAGAGGCACCGCCAGCTACTTCGGGCTGGAGGATCAGGTAGACATCTACATGGGCACCTTCAGCAAATCTCTGGCGTCTCTGGGCGGCTACATGGCGGCCAGCGAAGAGGTGGCGGACTATGTCAAGCACACCTCCAGACCCTTTATCTTTTCGGCGTCCATCCCCCCGGCCTGCTGCGCCGTGGCGCTGGCCTCCCTGCGCCATCTGGAAAAGCATCCGGAGCTGGTGCAGCACCTGGCTGATCTGGCAGACTACTTCCGCACCGGACTGAAGCAGAGGGGCGTGAAGATCATAGAGGCCACGACACCCATCGTCCCCATCTATACATACGATGCGTATAACACGCTGGAAAAGGCAAAAAAGGCGTATGACCGGGGCGTCTATGCCAATCCAGTGCTGCCTCCGGCCTGCGCGGAGGGAGAGTGCCTGCTGCGGACAAGCTGCATGGCGTCGCTGACCAGACCGCTTCTGGATGAGGCGGCGGATATTCTGGCAAAGGTGATGACAGAGGATGCATAAGGTTGCGTTGGTGACCGGAGGAAGCTCCGGTATTGGCAAATGTACAGCGGATGCCCTGCTGCGCAGGGGCTGCCGGGTCTATACCCTCAGCCGCCGGGTGCCGCCTCAGGGAGGAAAGGCGCGGCATATCTGCGCCGATGTGACCGACGAGGCGCAGGTGCGCCGGGCGGTGGAGCAGATCCTCAAAGAAGAAAAGCGCATTGACATTCTGGTCAACTGCGCGGGCTTCGGCATTTCCGGCGCGGTGGAATTCACCAGACCGGAGGATGCCAGACGGCAAATGGACGTAAACTTTTTCGGCACGGTGCAGGTCACGGGGGCGGTACTGCCCCAGATGCGTCGGCA
Organism: Bacillota bacterium; assembly: GCA_029003235.1. GTDB lineage: Bacteria > Bacillota > Clostridia > Oscillospirales > Oscillospiraceae > JAFRPC01. Next base: position 4,363 of record JAQYBZ010000038.1, on the reverse strand, counting down.
GGGCGGCGGCAGGATCGTCAACGTCAGCTCTGTGGCGGCGCCTGCGGCCATACCCTTTCAGACCTTCTATTCCGCATCCAAGGCGGCTATCAACGCCTATACCTGCGCCCTGGCCAACGAGGTGCGGCCCTATGGCGTCACGGTGACGGCGGTGCAGCCGGGGGACATCCGAACCGGCTTCACGGCGGCAAGAGACAAGTCCGTGGAAGGCGACGAGGCTTACGGCGGAAGAATCTCCAGAAGCGTGGCCACCATGGAGCGCGACGAGGAAAACGGCATGGCGCCGGAAAAAGTTGGGGCGTATGTGTGCAGAATTGCCCTGAAAAAGCGGGTCAAGCCCCTGTACACCGTGGGCTTCGTTTACAAATGCGTCTGCCTGCTGTGCAAGCTGCTGCCCTGCGGCCTGCTCAACCGGCTGATCGGCCTGATTTACGCCAAATAATCATTTTGGGCGCGTTCCTGACGGAACGCGCCCAAAAAATTTTGCAGAATTTACTGCTGGGACAGCGCCTTGGTATCCTGAGCAATGACCAGCTCTTCGTTGGTGGGGATGACCCAGACCGTCACCTTGGAATCGGGAGCGGAGATGATCATTTCCTTGCCTCGCTGGGCGTTCTTCTCCGGATCCAGCTTGACGCCCAAGAATTCCAGTCCGTCGCATACGGCGGCGCGGGTGGCGGGGCCGTTTTCGCCCACGCCGGCGGTAAAGACCAGCACATCCAGTCCGCCCAGCGCGGCGGCGTAAGCACCCACATACTTTTTGACCTCATAGCTGAATTTCTCCAGCGCCAGCTTGCACTTTTCGTTGCCGTCCTTTGCGCCGGCTTCCAGATCCCGGAAGTCGGAGGACAGGCCGCCGGAGAGGGCGTAGACGCCGGATTTCTTGTTGAGGAGGGTGAACACCTCGTCAATGGACTTGTTGTACGTGTTCATGATATACTGGACGACCGTGGTGTCCACATCGCCTGCGCGGGTGCCCATGGGCACGCCTGCCAGAGGCCCGAGACCCATGGAGGTATCCTGACACTGGCCGTCCTTAATGGCGCACAGGGACGAGCCGTTGCCCAGATGGCAGTTGATGACGCGCAGATCGCTGCGTCCCATCAGCTCGGCCACCCGCTGGGCAATGTAGCGGTGGGAGGTGCCGTGGAAGCCGTAACGGCGGATGGAGTCGTTGTCGTAGTATTCGTCGGGAATGGCGTAGCGGTAGGCCTTGGGAGGCATGGTCATATGGAACGCCGTGTCAAATACCGCCACCTGGGGCTTGCCGGGCATGACGGTCTGGCAGGCTTCAATGCCCATGAGGTTGGCCGGGTTGTGCAGGGGACCCAGGGGGATACAGTCGCGGATGGCCTGCTTGCAGGCGTCGTCGATGAGGCACGAGGCGGTGAACTTGGAGCCACCGTGGAGGACGCGGTGTCCTACGGCGTCGATCTCGTCCACAGAGGCGACCACGCCGTTTTCCGGATCGACCAGAATGCCCAGCACGGCCTCGATGGCCTCGGAATGGGTGGGCATGGGCAGATCCTTTTCCACCTTTTTGCCCGTGGCGGGGACTTTATGCGTCAGTCTGCCGTCGATGCCGATGCGTTCGCAAAGACCCTTGGCGAACACGTCACCCGTATCCGGATCCATAAGCTGGTATTTCAGGGAAGAACTGCCCGCGTTGATGACCAGAATTTTCATAATACGGTTCACTCCTAAAAATAAAGTATGATTTTTCTGTTTTCTGTGCTAGAATAGACACACTAACTGTTATTTTATAATATCTTGTCCAATCCGGCAAGTGTTATTTGAAAAATTTTCCCCTGGGAGGACGAAATCGTGGCAGTGGCGGGAATTATCTGCGAATATAACCCCTTTCATAACGGGCATGCCCGGCAATTTGCCCTGCTGCGGCAGAAACTGGGAGAACAGACGCCCATCGTCTGCCTTATGAGCGGCAATTTTGTCCAGCGGGGAGAAGCCGCCGTGTTTGACAAAATGACCCGCGCCAGAGCCGCCGTGCTGTGCGGCGCCGATCTGGTGCTGGAGCTGCCGGTGACAAAGGCTCTGAGTTCTGCGGAAAGCTTTGCAAGCGGAGGCGTGGAGCTTCTGTGCCGCACAGGCTGTGTGGATACGCTGTGCTTTGGCTGCGAAAGCGGTGACGGTAATATAATTATGTCAACTGCAAGGGCGCTGCTCCGGCCGGAGTTTGACCGGCGGCTGCGCAGCCGTCTGGAAACCGGCGTCAGCTATGCCGCTGCGCGGCAGCAGGCGCTGGAAGACCCGGCGCTGGCCGCCTGCCTGACGCGCCCCAACGACATTCTGGCAGTGGAATACTGCAAGGCGCTGCTGCGCCGGGGCGGGGGAATGAAGCCGCTGGCTATTGCCCGGCGGGGAGATTATCTGGCGCAGGAGCCGGAGACTGAGAATCCCTCCGCCCTGTCTCTGCGGCGCAGCATTGCCGCCGGGACGCCGTGGCTGCAATGTGTGCCGCCGGCGGTTCGGGAACTGTACGAGACGGCGGAGGTATACGGCCTGCCATGGGGCGAGCGGGCGGTGCTTGCCCGCCTGCGCACCATGACGGACGCAGAGTTTGAAGCGCTGCCCTACGGCACAGAAGGACTGTGGCGCAGGTTTATGACCGCCTGCCGTACCCAAACGGGGGTAGAGGAGATTCTGCAGGCGACCAAATCCAAGCGCTACGCCCGCACCCGGCTGCAGCGGATGCTGCTGTGCGCCTATCTGGGCATCGACGGGAAGACCCTGCAATCTCCCATTTCCTATGCGCGCGTTTTGGCCTTTAATGACACGGGACGGCAGCTTCTGCGGCAGATGAAGCGGGAGGGAGACCTCTCCGTGGTGGACGCCGGGCAGCGGCCTGAGGACGCGTCCTATTACGCGCTGGAACGCCGGTGCAGCGACCTTTATACCCTCTTTGCACGGGACGCGGCAAACTGCCGGTGCCGAAATGAGGAAAAACTGCGAAATTTTTATGACAAGAACGAAAAAAATACTTGCAAAACCTGAAACGGTGTGATACTATAGTCGGGCGATTGAATAAACGTAGGGCGTCTGCCCTTTTACGATTTAATGAAAGAGGTGAACTGCAATGAAGGAAGGTATCCACCCCAAGTACGAACAGACGACGATCAGATGTGCATGTGGCGAGGTCTTTGAGACCGGCTCCACCAAGAAGGACATCAGGGTTGAAATTTGCTCCAAGTGCCACCCTTTCTATACCGGCAAGCAGAAGCTGGTTGACACCGGCGGACGCGTTGATCGTTTCAACAAGAAATACGGCCTGAAGTAAATTACCGAGTCCGCACCATCTGTTGGTGCGGACTTTTTCTCTGTGTCCGTATGCACTGCGGGACAAGGAGGAAACCATGAACGAAGCATTGCAAATCAAGGAGAAAGCGGTTCTTGCCGGACTTCGGGCGGACTGCTTTGCAAAACAAGCGCAGGCCACGGAGGAATCTCTGGAGGAATTGGAGGCGCTGCTGCAAACGGCAGGGGGCGTCTGTACCGCCAAGGTGCTGCAAAGCCGCCATGCGCCCGATCCCCACAGCTTTGTGGGAGAGGGCAAGGCACAGGAGATCCGCCAGCTTGTGCAGACCACAGGCGCGCAGATGGTGGTCTTTGACAACGATCTGTCCCCCAGCCAGATTCGGGCGCTGGAGGAGCTGACCGACGCCACGGTGCTGGATCGCAGCGCCCTGATTCTGGATATTTTTGCCCAGCGCGCCAAGACCGCCGAGGGCAGACTGCAGGTGGAGCTGGCGCAGTATAAATATCTGCTGCCCAAGCTGTCGGGCATGGGCAAGTCCCTGTCCCGCCAGGGCGGCGGCATTGGCACCCGCGGCCCCGGTGAGACCAAGCTGGAGAGCGACCGGCGGCATATCCGCGCCCGGATCGCCCGGCTGGAAGCGGAGCTGGCGGAGGTGCGCAAGGTGCGGGGCGTGCAGCGGGAGCGCAGGCTGAAAAATTCCGTGCCGGTGGTGGCGCTGGTGGGCTACACCAACGCGGGCAAATCCACCCTGCTCAACCGTCTGACAGACGCGGGCATCCCGGCCAACGACCGCCTGTTTGACACGCTGGACACCACCACGCGCCAGCTTGCCGTGTCGGACAATCTGACGGTGCTTTTGTCGGATACGGTGGGCTTTATTGCCAAGCTGCCCCACCATCTGGTGGAGGCCTTCAAGGCCACGCTGGAGGAGCTGCAATACGCCGATCTGCTCATTCATGTCATCGACGCCGCCGACCCGGAGCGGGAAGCCCACATGGCGGTGGTCAGCCGCCTCATTGAGAAGCTGGCCAAGCCGGGCGTACCTGTGATCTGCTGCTATAACAAGGCGGATCTGGTGCAGCCGGAGGA
>JAQYBZ010000037.1 GCA_029003235.1 Bacillota bacterium | reverse complement strand
GAAAAAGGCGGAAAGTTCTATCATCGGCTGAAAATTCGCCAATGGCAGGATAGAATACCCGATATGAGCCGGATCTTTCCCGGCCTCATGCCCAGAAAGCAAATGCCCGAACACCCCACGGTGGAAAACATCACCCGGATGTTACAGGAGACCTGCGTGGCGGAGCTGACCCACTGGCTACTCTGTCTGGCAGGTCTGTTTCTGCTCTGGCTCTGGCCGGGGCTGGGTGGAATTCTTCTTGCTTTCGTATATATTATTCTCGGAAATCTGCCCTTTGTGGCCGTGCAGCGCTACAACCGCCCGCGTCTGCGGCGGATGTTACAGCATCTACAGACGAACAAAGCGGCGGAAAAGCCAAAGGAGTAATGATTTGTGCGCGTTTTGATTTTAAGCTGCAATACCGGTCAGGGGCACAATTCCACGGCAGCCTCCATACAGGAAGCCCTGGCGGAACGGGGCGCCGTATGTGACCTGCGCGACGCTCTGGCCTTTGTGGCGAGGTGGCTCTCCCGTCTGGTTTGCGCCGCCCATACCTTTGTTTACCGCCATGTGCCCGGGCTGTTTCGCTGGGGCTACGCCTATACGGAGCGCCACCGCGGCGTATTCGCGCCCAACTCCATCGTCTGCAAAATCCTCTCACGCAGCGCCGACCGCTTGTCCCGCTTCTGCCGTGAAAATGCCTATGACGTTATCATCTGTACCCACGTCTTTGCCGGGCTGATCGTCACCATGATGCAGGAGAAATACCATTTGCCCCTGCGCGCCTATTCCGTGGAGACGGATTACACCTGCAGTCCCTGCGCCGAACAGAGCAAAACGGAACGCTATTTTATCCCGGCGGAACACCTTGTAGGAGAATTTATAAAGTGCGGCATTCCCAAGCAGCGCATCGTCGCCAGCGGCCTGCCCATCCATCGGGAGTTTTTTAACCATACGGACAGGCAGGAGGCCAAGTCCGCCATGGGGATTCCGGCAGATCACAGCCATTTGATCCTGATGTGCGGCAGCATGGGCTGCGGTCCAATGAAAGCGCTGGTACGCCTGTTCAACACCAGTCTGAAGGATCATCAGGATTTGACCGTCATCTGCGGTACCAACAGGCGGCTGTACCGGCGGCTCTCCCGGCGTTACGGCGCCAACAGCAGAATACACATTCGCCAGTATGTGCAGGACATTTCCCTGCTCATGGACAGCGCCGACCTGTATTTGACCAAGCCCGGCGGCATCAGTGTGACGGAAGCCGCCGCCAAGGGGCTGCCTATGGTCTTTATCGACGCCGTGGCGGGCTGCGAGGAATACAATATGCACTACTTCATCCAGCGGGGCGCCGCCGTCACTGCCAGAACTCCTGCGGCACTGGCGTCTTTGTGTTTGTCCCTCCTGTCCGATCCGGAATTGCTGGCGCAGATGTCAGCGGCGGCAAAGAATGCAAGCTGCGGCGACGGCGCAAAGCGCATTTCCGATCTGATTTGGGAAGATTATCTCTCCGGTATCTCCCCCGCCCAACCGTGCGAACCGCCGGAACCTTGAAATGGAAAACAACCGTAAAAATTCCGCTCTGCCGGATATTGTACCGGCAGAGCGGAATTTCTGTATCTGCATCCATATTTGTCTACAGGCGCACCTCCACAGGCTGATCCAAACGCAGGCTGTCCGGGGTAACGGCACAGTCATAGGCCAGCACTGCGACCCCCGCTTTCTGCGCCTGCCGCAATGCCCGGGCAAAGTCCTCATGACGCTGGGCATTGGGCATAAAGCAGCACATCTGCTTCATCTGCACCACAAACAGGACATAGGCGTTTTTCCCCTCCCGCGCCAGAGCAGACAGGGTCTGCAGATGCTTGATGCCCCGCAGGGTGGGCGCGTCCGGAAAAGAGGCGACGCCGTCGGTCTCCAGCGTTACGCCCTTGACCTCCAGATAGCCCTCTCTTCCCTCTCTGTCCCGAACAAAAAAGTCCAGACGGGACTCGCCGCAGGACAGCTCCGGCCGAATCTCCGCCAGCTCGCCCAGCCCCGGCAGGGGCAGTCTCCCCTCCCGCAGGGCTTCCCCCACCACGCGGTTGGGCGCCTGGGAATCCAGATTGACCAGCAGCGTCCCGCCGGGGCGCTCCTTTTCCACCGCCACCAGCGCGTAGGGCAGCTTGCGTGTGCCCATATCGTCCGTAAAATCCTGCAAGTACACCCTGGCGCCGGGAAGCAGAAGTTCCTGACACCTGCCGGTGTTTTTAACATGGGCGGTACAGACCTGTCCATCCAGCTCCACCTGTGCTACAAAACGGTTGGGGCGGTTGAGAAACCGCCCCGCCACAATTTTTCCGTACTGCACGCCGACTGCGCCCCTTAGTTTACATAATCACTGGCGCGCATGGCCAGAATGGTTTTTTCCATCAGTTCGTCCAAAGTCCAGCCCAGCATCTCCGCTCCCTGCCGGATCACATCTCTGGAGCAGCCTGCGGCAAATTTCTTGTCCTTGAACTTTTTCTTCACTGAAGAAACCTCCAGATCGGATACGCTTTTGGACGGGCGCATGACGGCTACCGCGCCGATGAGCCCCGTCAGCTCGTCCGTGGCAAAGAGTACCTTTTCCATGGTGTGTTCCGGTTTTATGTCAACCGTAATGCCGTAGCCGTGGCTGGCAGTGGCATGGATCAGCCGCTCGTCCAGTCCTAACTGGCGCATAATCTGCTGGCTCTTGATGCAGTGCTCATCGGGGAACTGCTCAAAGTCCAGATCGTGCAGCAGCCCCACGATCTGCCAGAACGTCTCCTCGTCTCCATAGCCCAGCTCCCGGGCAAACCAGCCCATCACGTCGCTGACAATATGGGCGTGTCTGAGATGAAACTCGCCCTGATTGTATTGCTCCAATAACTGTACCGCTTCTTCTTTTGTCATTCTTTCTATGCTCCGTTCTCCCGCTACAGGGATAAAATGTTCCGGCACGGCCGTGCCGTGGTGTGGTCAGTCCTCTTTTTCATCCATCACGCTCATATAGGCCGGACGGATGATCTTGTCCATGCATATCAGCTCTTCTATGCGGTGAGCGCTCCAGCCCACGATACGGGCGATGGCAAACATGGCCGTATACATCTCCTGGGGAATCCCCAGCATATCATAGACAAAGCCGCTGTAGAAGTCCACATTGGGGCTGACGCCCTTGTAGATATGGCGTTTCTGCGCGATAATCTGCGGCGCAAGCTCCTCGATGTTCTGATAGAGCCGGAAATCCTCCTGCCGGTTCTTTTCCGTGGCAAGCTGCTGCACATAGCCCTTGAAAATCCGCTCCCGGGGGTCGGACAGGGAATACACGGCATGTCCCATGCCGTAGATCAGCCCCTTACGGTCAAAGGTCTGCTTTTCAATGATCTTTGTCAGATAGGCGGCGATCTCGTCCTTGTCCCCAAAGTCCCGCACATGGTCGCGGATGTCCGCCATCATTTCCATGACCTTGATGTTGGCGCCGCCGTGCTTGGGCCCCTTGAGGGAGGACATGGCCGCCGCCACGGTGGAATAGGTATCCGACCCGGAGGACGTAACCACCCGGGTGGTAAAGGTGGAGTTGTTGCCGCCGCCGTGCTCCATGTGCAGAATCAGCGCCGTGTCCAGCACCTTCGCCTCGGTAACGGTGTATTTTTTATCCGCCCGCAGCATCATCAGGATGTTCTCCGCCGTGGTCAGCTCGGGATCGGGGCGGTGGATGATCATGCTGTCCTGCCGGTCGTAATAGTTATAGGCGTGATAGGCATAGACCGCCAGCAGGGGGAATTCACTGATAAGCTGGATGCACTGACGCAGGGAGTTACTGACGCCGGTATCGTTGGCTCTGCTGTCATAGGAGGCCAGCGTCAGGATGCTGCGGGTCATGGTGTTCATAATGTCGCTGCTGGGCGCTTTCATGATGACGTCCCGGGTAAAGTTGCTGGGAAGCGTCCGGCAGTCGCTGATCAGCTTCCGAAAGTCCGCCTCTTCTTTTTCGTCGGGCAGTTCCCCCATGAGCAGCAGATACGCCGTTTTTTCAAAGCCCATCTTTTCCGGGCCGAAACTGTTGATCAGGTTTTCAATACGATAGCCTCTGTACCAGAGCTGCCCGTCACAGGGCGTCTTTTTGCCGTCCTCAATTTTGGACGAGGTAATCTTGGAGATCTTGGTCAAACCGGCCAGCACGCCGTTCCCCTTTTCGTCCCGCAGCCCCTTATTGACGCCGTACTCCTCATAAAGCCGGGGCGCAATGTTGTCATTTTTCCGGCAAACGGCCTCTTTTTCCAGGAAATAGTCATTCATTTGTTCCGTCAGCATGGCTTGTCCTCCTGCTCCAATTCACTGCTCATGACCGTCTCCAACTGCTTCATCAACTGCAGAAGGCTGATCAGGTTTTCTCTGCCGAATTTATCGATGACCCGCTCGTAATAAGCGCGCAGTTGGCTGTCCTGACTGTTCAGCAGTTCCTCGCCCGTGGGAGTAATCTCCACATAAGTGCCGTCGTTGCCGTTGCCGTCATGCGCCCAGGTAACCAGCCCCTTGTCACGCAGTTTACCCACAATCTCGGAGGTGTGGCGGATGGAGAGCTGCATCTTGTCAGCCAGATCCTTGAGATAGGTCTTGCCCAGATAGATGTCCTCCTCCGAGGCAATGCGCGCCACGGTGTGCAGGGCAATATATTCCGCCGGATTCAGCTCCTGAAAGCGCCGGAGAATGGTGCCGTTGTTCATTAAATACTGATGATAGATCAGCTCGTTGATCAGAATTTCCGTACCGGTTTTTTCCATGGTGTTCCCTCTTTTCTATCGTTCCGCCGGCGCGATATGAACGCCGGCGCGGCATCGTCTGTCCGTCCCCGCCTCCGATGCTTGCAGGTACAGATTCATATTCTCCGTCATACGACGGATGTAGTCGTCGAGCGTCGCCCGCTCTTCCTCGGTAAACCCCTGCTGCGTCACGGCAAGCAGGCGGCTCTGCACGCGGCTGCTCTCGGCCAGCAGCGCCTCTGCCGCCGGGCAGACGCGCAGATGGATGGTGCGGTGGTTGTTCTCCGCATAGCTGCCGGTCAGGTAGCCACGCGCCTCCAGATTCCGCACCGAGACGGAAACATGGGATTTGGCCAGCTTCAGCCCCTCCACAATGTCCGTTGCCGTGTCGCGCCCGTCGCCGGAGGATAGGTATAGCAAAATCAGGATCTCCGTCAGGGTGACCCCATATTTTCGGCAGACCGGCGCAAACAGAAGGGTGTGCAGTTCCCGACCAACATAGATACTTTTCAGGATTCCGTTCATCTGTGTCTCTCCCCGATTCGTCAGAAGAGTTCGTTTTTGAACAATTCCATCTTATGGTACAAAATTCCATCTGTCAAGGGAATCTCTCCACATGTAACAATTTTTTTACAAACTTTCTGTGAAAATACCACAGATTTTTACAAAATGTCCCTCAATTCTCCAAAAGATGCCACAGCAAGGGATAAATCAGGAACATTCCGCTGCAAATACGCAAAGCTCCAGCTCCGCCGCCTGCCCGTATTCCTCTGACAGCACCACCACCTGCTCCACTCCGGCGCCGGACAAGGCCTTCAGCCGCCGTGCAAGACTGGCCTTGTCGTCAAAAAACACAAAGACAGGCTTTCCGTTTTCCAGATAAGAAAAATACCGGCACAGAAGGGTTGGTGCGTCAAAAACGCGGCTGGGATGCTGGCGCAGCAGACTGCCAATGGCAGGAATCGACGCGGCTTCCAGCGCGCCTTCTCCGTCGGGCGACGCCGTATAAGCCACGGGTCTCAGATCCGGCAGCAGCCGCTCCCGCCGCCGCGCCAACCACCGTGCAAAGGAAACCTCCGGCACATAGGGCGCGGCAAAGAGGAAGTCGTGGGGAATCGAAGTATATGCCTCCGGCACCGCCAGCCCTGCGGCGTGGGGCGCTACTATTTTCAGAAGGGCGGCATAGGCGGTGCAAAACGGCCGTTCAAAATCCGCAATGAGCAGCGGACGGTGCAGGCTGTCCAGCGCCTCGGCCAGCGCCTCGGCGCAGGCATCCACATACTGGGGTATAAGAGGTTCCCGGTCGTCCAGCAAAACCGCTTTGGCGCGCTTCTGCGGAGGCAGCTCCGGTTGGCGCAGCCCCCCTGTGGGCGTCACCCCAAAGCCGGTCAAAACCGGCTGAAAATTTGCCTGACACAAAAAATTTTCTCCCTCAAAACCGGCAGAACAAAGGCCAACAGGCATAGACAACACCCCGCTTGTGTGCTACAATAATATGCGTTTGATGACAGTATCCTATCACTACTATACGAGAGGAATCGTTCTGCTATGCCCCTGTCCTTTCTGCCCAAAGCGATTTTCCAGAAGCTCACAGACATCACGCCCCAGTATCTGAACCGGCAGCATATCCGCCTTGTCATGCTGGATTTTGACAACACCATGCTGCCCTATACCAGCACGGAGCCAACGCCGGAATTGCTGCGTTGGCTGGATACCATGAAGCAGGCCGGCGTAGAGCTGTGCGTGGTCTCCAACAGCCGCAAAGCAAAGGCCTCCGACTTCTGCCAGCTTTATGGCATCAACTGCATCACCCGGGCGCGCAAGCCTTTTTCCAAGGGTCTGCGCCAATGCCTGCGTCAGTGCGGTGTTGCGCCGAAGCAGGCGGCCATGGTGGGCGACCAGATCTACACCGACGTGCTGGGCGCCAACGGCGTGGGCGCGTTCTCCATTCTCGTAAAGCCCATTCATCTGCACAACATTTGGCTTCGGCTGCGCCATGTGGCCGAACAGCCCTTTATATTTCTGGCCAGAAAAAGGAGTGTCACCCATGAAGAATCTTGAAAAGTATCTTTCCCTGCTTCAAACCGGCGAGCTGGACGGGCTGCTTTTGACCAGTGAGATCAGCCGCCACTACTGTGCGGAATACAATGTCTCCGAGGGTGTGGCCGTGGTCACGGCCAAAGGCTGCCGCTATTTCACCGACAGCCGCTACATCGAAGCCGCCCAGAAGCACCTGAGCGGTTTCACCGTGGAAATGGTGGGCAGCGGCAGAGACTATTTCAGTCTCATCAACCGCACCCTTGACGACTTCGGCGTAAAGCGTCTGGGCTTTGAGGAATGTCGCCTTACGGTAGCGGAATTTGAGGACTACCGAAAACATCTCCACGCGGAACTGGTTCCCTGTCAGGAGCAGCTCGACGCTTTCCGCGTGGTCAAGGAGCCCTGGGAGATCGAGCGCATGGAACGGGCTCAGCAGATCACAGACGAGGCTTTCTCTCAGGTCTGCGGCCGCATCCGCGAGGGCATGACGGAAAAAGAGCTGTGCGCGGAGCTGATCTACTGCCTGTACAAAAACGGCGGCGAGGGGCTCTCCTTCGCGCCCATTGTGGTCTCCGGTCCCAACTCCTCCATGCCTCACGGCGTCCCCGGAGATCGTCGACTGCAAAAGGGCGACTTTCTCACCATGGACTTTGGCGTGGTCTATCAGGGCTACTGTTCCGACATGACCCGCACCGTGGCACTGGGCTACGCCACAGACGAGATGAAAAAGGTCTATGACACGGTGCTGCAGGCACAGTTGGCCGGGATCGCCGCCACCAGAGCGGGCGTCACGGGTCAGGCCATCGACGGCGCCGCCAGAAAGGTCATTGCCGACGCCGGCTACGGCGACTGCTTCGGCCACGGCTACGGCCACTGTCTGGGGCTGGAAATCCACGAAAGCCCCAACTGCAATCCCCGCAACGACAAGCCCATGCCTGCCGGGAGCGTCAGTTCCGCTGAGCCGGGCATCTATCTGCCTGGCAAGTTCGGCGTGCGCATTGAGGATGTGGTCGTGATCACCCCGGAGGGCTGCCGTATCCTTACAAAAAGTCCCAAGAATCTGATAATTTTGTGAGAAATACTTGAAATGTCCCCATGCGTGGTGTATACTATTTTCGCTAAATGCTGAAAAATCGTAATTTTCGCATATTTTATTCATATTGGAGGAAACATATATGGCAACCATTACCGCAGGCGATTTCAGAAACGGTAAGACCTTTGAAATGGACGGCAAGATCTATCAGGTGATCGAGTTCCAGCACGTCAAGCCCGGCAAGGGCGCGGCTTTTGTCCGCACCAAGATGAAGAACGTCATCACTGGCGGCGTCACCGAGACCTCTTTCAACCCCACTGCCAAGTTTGAAGAAGCCTTTATCGAGCGCAAGAAGATGTCCTACAGCTACGCAGACGGCGATCTGTATTACTTCATGGACAACGAGACCTACGACATGGTTCCCATCGGCAAGGACACCCTGCCCGATGCGTTCAAGTTTGTCAAGGAGAACGAAGAATGCACCCTCCTGTCCTATAAGGGCAACGTCTTTGGTGTAGAGTGCCCCAACTTTGTGGAGCTGGCTGTCACCCACACCGAGCCGGGTCTGGCAGGCAACACCGCCACCAACACCCTGAAGCCCGCAACGCTGGAAACCGGCGCTGAGATCAAGATCCCCCTGTTTATCAACGAAGGCGACGTCATTCAGGTTGACACCCGCACCGGTGAGTATCTGGGTCGCGCCAAGGGTTAATCGCAGATCGTTACAGTCAAATTTCATCAGTCACTACAGAATGGAGGAACTACAATGACACTTTCTGAAAAATCCGCTTATCTCAAGGGTCTTATGGACGGCATGAAGCTGGACACCGAAAAGGACGAGAACAAGCTCCTGGCCGGTGTGATCGATCTGCTGCAGCAGATGGCCTCCAGTGTGGAGGATTTGGAGGACAACGCCATTGCCGTGTCCGACGAGCTGGACGAGATCGAGGAAAATCTGGATGCCATCGACGAGTTTTTGATGGACGAGGATGACGACGATTACTACGACTATGACGAGGACGACGAAGACGACGAGGACGACGAGGACTTCGATCTGGGCGACGACTACGACGACAATCCCATCTACGAAGTGACCTGCCCCAAGTGCGGCGAAGTCACCCATGTAGACGAGGACACCCTCCTCAAGGGCTCCATCTCCTGCCCCAAGTGCGGCGAGTCTCTGGAGTTCGAATTTGATGAGGACGACAGCGAATAACACACAAGCCAAATCAATGTGCCGCAGCGTTTGATATACTCCCTCTATGAGAGACAGTGAAATAAAGGTTCTATGTCAATCGTTGGGGTAGAGATAAAAAAGAAATAATCGCAAGTCGTGTCGGGGTGAAAGCTCCGGCACGACTTTTATGTATGACAGAACTCGAAGCGATCTCAAACATAAGCGCCAGGCGGTCGGCTTCTTCCTCTGTCAGTTTTTCAATGGGCTTCATCAGCAGGCACTTGGATTACTTGAAGTATTTGCCGTTTGACAATGAGAGAGAATTTTCAGTTTGTTGAACGGATGCAAGGGCGCACTTCTATACGGGATAATTCCATATGTGCATTTTGCGTCACTGCGTTCCCAACAAGGGACTGCATTCCTTGCGCCGATTGGCGTCTATCCTCTTAAGGCGAAAAGCGTGACCACGAAAGTCCCGCCTTTTGCCTGTTTTACTGTCCTACGAACGCCGCCCAAAGATCGGGCGCTTTTTATAAAAAGCCGCCGTGATTACCCGTTTGGGTAATGCGTTTTTTCCAAAAACTTCATAAAATAGTAATTGTAATGCCATACCATGGCCACTTTCAGGAAAGCGGGGTGATACAATGCGTCGGGTCGTTGTGGATATGCAGAACTATCTTTTTGCCGATGCGGTGGCGCTGGCGCTGAAGAACGCAGATTCCGATTTTGACGTTCTCCGGTCGGAAAGCCCGGAGAACACCACAGACCTCTGCCGTCTTTCCGTGCCCTACGCACTGATCATGGAGGTCACGGAATATCCGCCGTGGAATCTGGAGGAGCGCCTGCAAATACGCAGCGAGGTCAAGCGGCAGAATCCACACTGCAAGGTCGTGCTGATCGTAGACGAAAACGCAGAGAAAAAGCTGGCGCGTCGGGTGCGACAGGCCAAAAAGGACGGCCTGATTGACAGCTTTATTTACGGCTCCGTCTCTACCGCCTATCTGTCGGCGGTGATAGACACCCTTTGAGAGGCGGTGATCCGCTGCAAAAAGGAGAGGAATTCACAGTCGGCTGCCGTTTGGCACATACATTGCCAGAGACAGCGGAAATGCCCTATGGCAAACTACACTTTAAGGAGGGACTTTTATGAAAAAAGTGAACAGCAGGCACCGTCTTGTTTCTCTGCTGTTGACGCTCACCCTGCTGGCCGCCCTGCTGCCGGTGCTCAGCCTCGGCGCTTCTGCAGCAGATGTAGAGACGATCTATTCCTGCGGCTTTGAAACCGACGAAGATATGGAAGGCTGGCTCTTCACCGATGGCGACGGCGACGGCTACCAGTGGGCCCGCATGAATTCAGAAGATGACGGTATAGAAGGGATTCCCCAGGGAAACTACGCACTGTACAGCTATTCCTATAAAAACTATTACGGCGACTTGACGCCGGATAACTGGGCTTATACGCCGAAGATCACGCTTCCGGAAGGCAGCGAACTGACTCTTTTTTACTACGTATACGCCCAGGATCCCCTCTGGTGGGCAGAACAGTACAGTGTTTATGTACAAACCGATGATGAAATGACCCGGATCCACAACGAGACGCTGACCGAGGGGGAGGATAAAGAAAATCCCGCAATGCGCTGGCTTGACCTGTCCGACTATGCGGGCAAGACCGTCCGTATCGCTTTCCGCCACCATGATGTCAGCGGCCAGTTTGCCATTGCCATTGATCAGGTGGAAATCATGCGGGTGCTTCCCCGTGAAATCGACTCAGTTGCCGTCAATGTCACAGCGCCTGCGGTCAACGCTGCGCCGGACACTACCGGTACCATTCCCACCGGATACAGCGGCTACACGGTAGCCAAGGTTTCCTGGGAGCCTGCCGACGAGGTGTTTGCCTCCGGGAAAAAATACAGCGTTATCGTCACGCTGGAAGCCGAGAAAGGCTATGCCTTTATTGACAGCGTGCAAACGTGTATTAACTATAATGACGCGACGGTGATTTACAAGAGCGCACAACAGCTGAAGATTTCCTATACCTTTGATGCTCTGCTGCCTGCTCTGCCCTCCATGTATTTCAAGGATGTAAAGGTCAGCGACTGGTTCTACAAGGACGTGGAATTTGTCTACTACAACCACCTCATGGCAGGCGTGGGGAACAACCTCTTTGACCCGTCGGGCAACTGCACCCGGGGCATGATTGTCACGGTGCTCTACAGACTGGAGGGTTCTCCCAAGGTCGAAAAGGCCTGCCCCTTCAGCGACGTCAAATCCGGTATGTATTATGAGGCGCCCATTACCTGGGCGGAAGCTAACGGTGTGGTCATGGGCGTCGGCGGCGGAAAATTCGCCCCGGAACAGAAAATCACCCGGGAAGAGCTGGCTACGTTCCTGTGCCGGTACGCCAAGCTCCTCGGCGTATATGACGAGGAAGACTGCGTCACGCTGGCGGGCTTCTCCGACATCGGCAAGGTTTCCTCGTGGGCAATGGATTCCATGTCCTGGGCTGTGGGCTCCGGCATGATCTACGGCAGCAACGAAGCCGACGGCATCTACCTCATGCCCGGCGGCAACGCCCAGCGCTGTCAGGTTGCTGCGATCCTCCACCGCTATGTGGACACCTTTGTAAAATAAGCGGATTTACAAGCGGCCTGTGCCGCGCCGCATTGTGAACAGAATGAAAGGAGAAATCAACTATGGGTCTTATAAAAGCTGCACTTGGTTCTGCTGGAGGCGTTCTGGCCGACCAGTGGAAAGAGTACTTTTACTGTGAGGCGCTGCCGGAAAACGTTCTGGCAGTCAAGGGGCAGAAGCGTGTCTCGGGCCGCTCCTCCAACACCAAGGGCTCTGACAACATTATCACCAACGGCTCCGTCATCGCCGTGGCCGACGGCCAGTGCATGATCATCGTCGATCAGGGACGGATTGCCGAGCTGTGCGCCGAACCGGGCGAGTTTACATACGACGCCTCCACGGAGCCGACGATTTTCTCCGGCAACCTTGGCGATAGCCTGAAGCAGACCTTTGCCACGCTGGGCAGGCGTTTCACCTTCGGCGGCGAGCCGCCCAAGGATCAGCGGGTGTATTACTTCAATACCAAGGAGCTCATCGGCAACAAGTACGGCACCCCCAGCCCCGTACCCTTCCGGGTGGTGGACAATAACATCGGTCTGGATATGGACATTTCCATCCGCTGCTTCGGCGAGTATTCCTACCGCATCTGCGACCCCATGCTGTTCTATAAGAACGTCTGCGGCAACGTGACCGAAAGCTACACCCGTGAGACCATTGACGGCCAGCTTAAGACCGAGTTGATGACGGCTCTGCAGCCTGCCTTTGCCAAGATCTCCGAAATGGGCATCCGCTACTCGGCGCTGCCCGGCCACACCATGGAGCTGGCGCAGGCGCTCAACGAAGTGCTCAGCGCCAAGTGGCGGGATCTGCGCGGTCTGGAGATTGTTTCCTTTGGCGTCTCCAGCGTAAAGGCCTCTGAGGAAGACGAGGCTATGATCAAAGAGCTGCAGCGCAACGCCACCTTCCGCAATCCGACCATGGCGGCCGCCCATATGGTGGGCGCACAGGCCGCGGCCATGCAGTCGGCGGCCAAGAACGAGAACGGCGCCATGATGGGCTTTATGGGCATGGGCATGGCGCAGCAGGCCGGTGGCATGAACGCCAACCAGCTTTTCCAGATGGGTCAGCAGCAACAGATGCAGCAACAGCAGATGCAGCAACAGCAGATGCAGCAGCCGGCACCGGCGCCTGCGGCAGACCGCTGGCAGTGCGCCTGCGGCGCAACGGCCACGGGAAAATTCTGCCCCGAGTGCGGCGCAAAGAAGCCGGAGCCCAAGCCGGCAGGCGGCTGGACATGTCCGGCCTGCGGTGCCGCGGCCACGGGAAAATTCTGCCCCGAGTGCGGTGCAAAGAAGCCGGAGGCTCCTGCTGCTGACGGCTGGACGTGTCCCACCTGCGGCGCGGTGAACAAGGGCAAATTCTGTGCCGAGTGCGGCGCAAAGAAGCCTGCGGGCGTGCCCCAGTACAAGTGCGACAAGTGCGGCTGGGAGCCTGCCGATCCCACCAAGCCGCCCAAATTCTGCCCTGAGTGCGGCGATCCCTTTGACGACGGGGACATTCAGTGAAACTGAAGCGGTTTTTGTGCCTCTGCCTTTTGAACTGCTTTTTGCTGGGCGCGGCAGGCTGTGCCTCCGAACCGGAACCAGCCACTCCGGTAGATGCCGTTCTTGTGGGCGTGCGGGTTAACCGCAGCGGCTCCATGGTTTACGGCGAGGATTTCTTCTTCTCCGCTGAACCGGGTAGGATCAGGCATCTTACCGTGTTTGTGCCGGAATATGACTACTGCGAGGGGCAGGATCTGCCGCTGACTGACGATGAATGGGAAGCCATTGAAGCCGCCGTTGGGCAGCTCACTCTGGAGGAGAATCTGCCCAAGGAGCCAACTTTGTGGGAGAAGTTTATCGGCCTGTTCACGGAACCCATCGAGGTTCTTGACGGCAGCAGCGTTACCAGTCTGTATCTGACGTGGCAGAATGGTGGCGACACCGTAGAGGTGCCCTACTTCTGGCCGGGTGACGGCAGCGCAAACGCCCTTTGGAACGTACTTAACGACCTTGCCCAGAGCAAGGCAGCCACTTTACCATTGGAGGAAAAATGACATGGGTATTTTTGGAAAATTGTTTGAAAAAAAGACCTGCGATGTCTGCGGCAGCGAGATCGGCCTCTTGGGCAATCGCAAGTTGGAGGACGGCAATCTGTGTAAAGCCTGCGCGGCAAAGCTCTCGCCCTGGTTTTCGGAACGGCGCAGCAGCACCGTAGCTGAGATTAAAGAGCAGCTTGCCTACCGGGAAGAGAACCGCAGCGCCGTAGCGGCGTTCCACACCACCCGAGTCTTTGGCAGCAACACCAAGGTGCTGCTGGATGAGGATGCCGGAAAGTTCATGGTCACCCGGGCGAAAGATCTGGCGCAGGCCAATCCGGACGTGCTGGACTTCTCTCAGGTCACGGGCTGCGAGACGGACATTGACGAGCGCCGCACGGAGGAAAAACGCAGAGACCCCAACGGAAATATGGTGAGCTACAACCCGCCCCGGTACACCTTCAGCTACGATTTCAATATGATCATTCGGGTCAATCACCCCTATTTCGACGAAATGAAATTCCAGCTCAACGGCTCCAGCGTGGAGCTGAACCAGGATAACGCCGTGCCCCTCAACCGGGCGCCCAATCCCCGTCTGAACCCCGATTACCGGGAGTATGACGAGATGGCCAGAGAGATCAAGCAGGTGCTGACCCACGCCCGTCAGC
The DNA here is from genome assembly GCA_029003235.1 of Bacillota bacterium. Classification (GTDB taxonomy): domain Bacteria; phylum Bacillota; class Clostridia; order Oscillospirales; family Oscillospiraceae; genus JAFRPC01. The sequence goes on along the minus strand of JAQYBZ010000037.1, from coordinate 5,796 downwards.
AGGTGCGAAACGAGGCCAAAGCGGCCGCGGCGCCCAAGCAGGCCGTCACCTGTCCCTGGTGCGGCGCAACCACCACGCCCGATGTATCCGGCTGCTGCGAATACTGCGGCGGCTCTGTAAAGGGCTGAACAACTGAGATTTTGAAAGGAGAACCACCATGAAAAAAATGATTGCCCTCCTGTTGGCGCTGGGGATGCTTCTGAGCCTCTGCGCCTGCGGAGAAGAAGACCCGACCCCGGCCAGTACGGCGGCGCAGACCACTGCCCCCGCCGGCACAACTGAGCCTGCCTCCAGCGCAGACATGACCGAGATTGAAACGATCAAATTTACAGTCTCTTATCCTGCCGGGGACGGCTGGGTCTATGAGGCTGACGACGCAACAGACGATGATACAACCAGTATCGTGGATCTGGCGATCCTGGACGAGGACGGCTACAACGAGCTTGCGATCCGAATCTACGCCGATCAGGACGACCCCAGCGAATATCGGGAGAATCTCTATAGCCGGGGATATGACGCCTATGCCCTGGTGGAAGAAAACGCCTATGACTTTGTCACCGTGGGCGGGCAGGAGCTTTTGCAGTGGGACAACAGCTACGGCGACACCCGGTACTATTTCGGCCGCAACGAGGCCGCAGGTGTCAACCTGAGCGTAAAAGTAGAAGGTGACGTTGAGGATGCCCGCGTCAAGACGGTGCTGGACACTCTGCAGTTCCATCTGGAGGACGTAGGCAATGTGGACGGCCCCTGGTACTGGGAGGGCGAGCCCATCCAACTGGAGAGCCACAGTGTTATGGTGGGTACCTACACGCTGACCAGCGAGTTCATCCCCATGGCGGAACCGTTTATTACCCATGAGACCTTTGATCACGACATTGAGATCGTTGGCGATAAGGCATATATTCTGTCGGACGGTACTTTGAAAGAATACGCCTATGACGGCGACGGCATGACCTTTGTGCAGGACATCGCGCTGGACGACGAATTTGACAACATTGACGCCGCTGCAGACGGCACCCTGCTTCTGTCCGGCTTCATGGCGCCCTATACCGGCTACCGGGACGGCAGTGTGGTCTTCAGCTATGACGGCCCCGACTATTTCGCCGCATCCCCCGACGGCACCTGGGGTCTGAGCTACTTCACCGATCCGGCAGACGTGGAGAAATACACCGTTTCCAACGGCGCGATGACCAGCGAGCCCATGCCTCTGGCGGAGCTGACCTCCGTCAGCCAGATTTGGATCGACGACACTTACATTTATGTGGCCGGCACGTCCGCCGAAACGGAGGCGCACACGGTCTTTGTCTATGATCATTCCGGCGCCTTGCAGAAGACCCTGGAGGGTGAAGACGGCAGCCTCGGCAGCATTACCTTTGTGACCAAAACCGCCAATGGCTATCTGGGACTGGACGGCAATATGCGCTCTGTGGTGCTGTGGAACAGCGACGGCACCTATCTGGGCGAGGCAGACGACGGCGATCTGTTGGGCACCTATTACCCCTGGTTCTGTGCAGCCGATCTGCAGAGCGACGGAAGCATTGTAATGATCATGACCGAGGATCGGGATGACGAGTCCGCAATGGAGCTGGTGGCAGTGCGCCTGACCGGCTTCTGAGATAAACCGGAGGATCATCAAATCAAAAACAGGAGGACATGAATATGGCAAGCTTAAAGGACATGGCAACTGCTACTTTACCGAGAGAATTTGATCTGGGACGGGAATGGACACTGGAAGAGGTTTTCGAAAAGCTCAACGCCAGAGCCGCGGCTTTTCAGATGCCCTTCTCCGTCAAGGGCGGCATTTCCGGACAGCACATCGCCTTTGAGAAAGAAAAGAATCTGGATGTAGCCCTCAGTGTCTACGTCAAAGGCAGCCACGTCAAGGTACAGCCTGTGCTGAAAACCAGCGAGTCCAGCGTAGGCGTGGGCGGCATGAGTATGCGCACGGACAAAAACAGCGTCCTGCGCAAGGGCGTCAAGGGTGTTGTGGATCTTCCCACCCAGCGCGGGGAGTATGTCGACACCGTGACGGACACCATCAAGAAAATTCTCAACAATGAGCCGGTAGCCGACTATGTGGCGCCCGCACCCGAGGACCAGCCCGGTGCGGAAAAGGAAAAGAGCTGGGTCACCACGCTGCTTCTGGAGATCTTCCTGGGCGGCATGGGTGTGCATCGCTTCTATGTGGGCAAGGTTGGCACCGGTATTCTCTGGCTGCTCACCGGTGGTGTGTTCGGCATCGGCTGGCTGGTAGACCTCATTAAGATCCTGTGCGGGAAATTCACCGACAAGCAGGGTCGTGTCATTACCAACAAATAAACACCGGAAATCTTTCTTCCCGGAGGGGGTAGCTTATGAAACCCGGGAAACCGGCAAAAAGCCCCCTTTCTGCACGGGGCCGCTCCACTTTGTGGATGGCTCCGGCATATTGGAGCGTGAGGACTCCGCTGCTTGTGCTGACCCCGGGCTGTGTACATTGTGTACGCAGAACGCAGCAAACAGGCAACGAACGTAAAACATTTATTTTGGAGGATTATAATTGTGAAAAAACTTCTTGCAATACTGCTGTCGGCAGCTATACTGTTGAGCTTTGCCGCCTGTGGAGACGGCGGGAAAAAGGACGATCCCAATCTGTTAAAGATTGGGAATTACGAAGCGCTTTATACCGGCTGCGAGATCGTCAAGGACTATGACGGCGACGACACGGTGGTGATCAATTTCACATTTACCAACAACAGCAAAGAAGCACAGTCGTTTGAATGGGCGTACTACTATGAGGTGAAACAGGGCGGCGAAGAACTGGATTATGCGGTCGTGTTTGTAAGCGAAGACTCCTATGACACGCTGGACGACAGTATGCTCGAGGATGTGGAGCCGGGTCAGAGCAAAGACATTCAAATGACCTACAAGCTGAAGGATCTGACCACCAATGTGGTTGTGGAAGTCTCTGACCTTTATGACGAGGAGACGGACAGCGTGACCATCGATCTGTCAACGGCAAAGTAGGCAATCAAACGGCTGCCATATAAAGGGGAGCAAAATAATGCCAACACAAATTACCAACTACCAGTGTCCGTCCTGCACGGGGCCGCTCCATTTTGTGGGCGGCTCCGGCAGGCTGGAGTGCGAATACTGCGGCAGTACCTATACTGTGGAGGAAGTGGAAGCCCTCTATGCCGAAAAAGACGCTGCGGCTGCCGACGCAAAAGCAAAGCAGGACGCAGCGGCTGAGGAGAAAGCGCAGGCTGCCCAAGGGGAAACCGACTGGGAAGCCGCCTGCGGCAGCGACTGGGGCGCCGATGGGGCGCATATGCGCGCCTATAACTGCCCCTCCTGCGGCGCAGAGCTGATCTGCGACGAGACCACCGCCGCCACAAGCTGCCCCTACTGCGGCAACAACACCGTGGTGCCCGGACAGTTCACCGGGGCGCTGAAGCCCGACTATGTGATTCCCTTCCAGTTGGACGCTGAGGCGGCAAAGAAAGCGCTGAAAAGCCACTATCGAAAGAACCCTTTCCTCCCCCGCACCTTTACGGCGGGCAATCATATTGAGGAAGTAAAGGGCGTATATGTTCCGTTCTGGCTCTTTGACGCCACAGTGGACGCCAATGCCGCGTTCCAAGCCACCAATGTGTCCTCCCATGTTGAGGGCGACTACCGCGTGACGACTACCATTCACTACGATGTCCTCCGCGGCGGGACGGCACAGTTTACCAACGTTCCGGCAGATGCCTCGTCCAAAATGCCCGATGACTACATGGATTCGATCGAACCCTTTGACTTTGGGCAGATGAAGCCCTTTTCCACGGCCTATCTGCCGGGATTTCTTGCCGACAAATTCGACGTAGACGTAAAAACCTGTGGGGAGCGCATTGACCGCCGCTGTAAACAGACTGCAGGAGATCTGCTGCAGCAGGATGTAAAAGGCTACACCACCGTGACACGCAGGGATCTGCGGGCAACGGTACAGCACGACGGCGTGCATTACGCCCTGCTGCCGATCTGGGTGCTGTCTACCCGGTGGAAAGACGAGAATTATTTGTTCGCCATGAACGGTCAGAGCGGAAAACTAGTAGGCAAACTGCCCGTATCTAAGGCGCGCCTGTGGGGTCTGACCGCCATCCTTACGGCTCTTTTCAGTGCCATCATCGGTTTCAGTGGCCTTGCCATGAAGCTGGCCGAGCTGATTTTTTCATAAAGGAGGGACGGCATATGAAACGGGTAATTGCAATGCTGTCTCTTGTGGCACTGCTGGCCTGCTGCTGTCTGACGGTCACAGCCGCCGGGGAGGAAATTAACAACGTGTGCGACACGGCGCTCCTGCTCAGCGACGAGGAATGGACTGCGCTGGAGACCCAGGCGGAGCAGATCAGCCAGCAGTACCAATGCGCCGTGTATTTTATCACTGTAGACGATTATACCGACTATGGCGACGGCAGTATCTACGAGACGGCCAAGGAAATCTATCTGTACAACGATTTGGGCTGGGGTGAGGCCAAAGACGGCGTTTTGCTGCTTTTATCCATGGCCGATCGCGATTATACGCTTATCGCCTATGGCTATGGCAACACAGCCTTTACCGATTACGGAAAGGATTATCTTACCGAGCAGTTTCTGGACGATTTTGCCGACAACGACTGGGCCGGCGGCTGTCAGGACTATCTGAATACCTGCGCCAGTATGCTCAAATCGGCGCGCAGCGGCCATCCGCTGGACGTAGGCTCCCGCATCAAGACATGGCATCTGGTGTGCATCAGTCTGCTGCTGGGCTTTGTGCTGGCCGCCGTGCTCTGTGGCCTCTGGTGCGCTGCCTGCAAGAAAAAGACCACCGTTAAGAGTGAGGCTGCGGCATATCTTGCACCGGGCGGTATGAACATCAACCTGCGTGACGACTGCTACAGCCATACTACCCAGACACGCACCAAGATTGAGACGTCCTCCGGCGGCTCCGGCGGCACCACTGTGGACAGTGATGGCTTCTCCGGCAAAAGCGGCAAGTTCTGAGGACGCAAAAAATAGAATTATCATGATCTAGGAGGAACCGCAATGAGTTTTTGCACCAACTGCGGCGCGCAGATTCCTGACGGAACAAAATTCTGCCCGGAATGTGGCCAGAAAATGGCTGCAACAGAACCCGCGCCCATCCAGCCGGAAGCCACTCCGGTACAGAGCGGCTTCACCGCACCCGTGCAGAGTGAGCCCGCAACGATCCCTCAAAACTACGATGCCCCCCAGCAGGCGGATATGCCGCCGGTACAGCCGCAGGAGCAGGCGGCGGATATGGAGGCCGCCCCTCTGAATCCTCAGCCTGACCCGACTGCCGACGCGCCCTACACAGCGCCCCAGCAGCCTGCATCCCAGTCGGCGCAGCCCGGCGGTGGGTACTATTATACCGCACCGCCTCAGTCCTCCGCGCCCCCTGTACCGCCCGCCGGCGGCGTTGCCTATACGGCACCCGGCCAGACGGCGGTGCAGGCAAAGAAGAAATCCGGCGGCGGAAAAATCATTTTGTTCGTTGTTCTTGGTGTCGTCGTCGTGGCCGCACTGGCAGCGTTGCTGATCTGGCTTCTGGTGGGCAGAGGCGGCAAGGATGACCCCAATCTGGGGCGCTATAACTGTGTGTCCTGCGACGTATTTGGCACAGAAATGGGCGCGGACGGCGAATGGGTGGAGCTGAAAGCCCACGGCAAGGCCACCGTGTACCTGCTGGAGGAAGAATACAGCGCCAATTGGAAGCTGGACGGAGAGACCTTTACACTGGATGAAAGCGGCCTGACCTATGAGGGCACGCTGAAA
>JAQYBZ010000036.1 GCA_029003235.1 Bacillota bacterium | reverse complement strand
AAAAGAGGTTGCCGCAACGGGACATACTGAGGTCATTGATAAGGCAGTTCCTGCTACCTGCACCGGGGCGGGCAAGACAGAGGGTAAGCATTGCTCCATTTGTAATACCGTTTTGGTCGCGCAAGAGGAGATTCCCGCGCTTGGACACAAGTATGAAAACGGTATTTGTGTGCTGTGCGGAGAGAAGAAGCAGAGCGAACAGCCAACCATAGAGTTTGTTGATGTTCCGCAAAAGGCGTGGTACGTTGAAGCAGTGAACTATGCCGTGCGGAATAGCCTGATGAAAGGTGTCGGCAACGACCAGTTTGACCCGGAGGGCACCATGACCCGGGCCATGCTGGTCACAGTCCTGCACCGGCTGGCAGGTAAGCCGGAAGCCGGGACGGCCAGCGGCTTTACAGACGTGAAGTCTGACCAGTGGTACGCCGACGCCGTAAGCTGGGCTGCGGAAAACGGCATCGTCTGCGGTGTGGGCGAAAGCCGCTTTGACCCGGAGGGCAAGGTGACGCGGGAGCAGATCGCTGTCTTCCTGCATCGCTATGCCGTCTACAGCGGAGAAAGCTGCGACGGCGAGGTGTCTTTGGCCGATTATCCCGACGCGGCAAAGGTCTCGGACTACGCCGGACAGGCGCTCTCCTGGGCGGTGGGCGCCGGGCTCATCACCGGCAGCAACGAGGGCGGCACCCTGTATCTGCAGCCGAACGGCAGCGCTCAGCGCCAGCAGGTGGCGGCCATCCTCCAGCGGTATCTGGTGCAGATCATGGGGCTGTAACCCGTACAAAAGGCAATTCATGGAATGTTTGCACAAAAAACCGGGGATTTCCGGGAAAAATCAGTTAAAAACACCTAAAGATTGAAATTTTGAAAAAAAGCCTATTGACAAGGGCATTTTGGCGTTATAAAATTGCAAAAAAACGAAGGGAGCGCAACGACCATGACAAAGCGAATGAATCCGGTTATGCATATGGTTTTTGCCGCTCTGGGCAGCCTGCTTGTTTGGGCTGTCGGCTTTGCCATGCTTGGCGTTATTGTATTTTCTGTACGAATTAGCGGCCTGCTGGTACTGTCCCTGCTGGCTCTGCTGATTCTGCCTGTGGTACTGTATAACAGAAAATATCGATAACACCCAAAATGCACAGCCCGTTTTCTCAGTCAGTTTAGGCGGCTCCGTACATTTTGCGGAGCCGCCTTTTTATATTCTCTACCTGAGGATAAAATTTATAAACTGGAGGAAAAGAAAATGAAAAAGAAATTGACGAAAGTTCTTTGTATGGCGCTGGTCGCAGCGCTGATGCTGGCGTGCTTTGCCGGCTGCGGCGGCAAGTCCGGCGGCGGCACCATCAAGATCGGCCTGCTCGGCCCCCACACCGGCGACTATGCTGTCTACGGTCTGGCCGTGCGCAACGGCGCCCAGCTCTACTTTGACAAAGTGAATGCTGCCGGCGGCATCAACGGCAAGCAGATCGAGACCGTGGTCTATGACCACAAGGGCGACTCCACCGAAGCGGTCACCGCGTTCAACCGCATGGTGGATCAAGACGGCATCACCGCACTGTTGGGCGACGTGCTCAGCGGCAACACCATCGTTGTGGTGGGTGAAGCCAGCCCCGTCAATATGCCCGTCATTACTCCCTCCGCCACCGCACAGGCCGTCACGGTGAACGAAACCACCGGCGAGGTCTACAGCAACGTGTTCCGTACCTGCTTCATCGACCCCTTCCAGGGCGAAAAAATGGCTTCCTACGCTGCGGAAAAGCTGGGCGTCAAGACCGCTGCCGTCATCTATGAGACCGGCAACGACTACGCCGTGGGTCTGAAGGACGCTTTCAAAGCCACCTGCGGCGAAAAAGGCGTTGAGATCGTGGGCGAAGAAGGCTATGCCACCGGCGACGTGGACTTCAAGGCACAGCTTACCAACATTATGGCTGCCAATCCCGACGTGGTATTCTGCCCCAACTATTATCAGGACGACGGCCTGATCATCACCCAGGCCCGTGAGCTTGGCCTTACCTCCACCTTCCTGGGCGGCGACGGCTGGGACGGCGTGTGCGACTACGCCAGCGCCGAAGATCTGGAAGGCTGCTACTTCTGCTCCGGCTATGCGGCAGGCTCCGCCGACGTGGCAGAGTTTGAGGCTGCCTACACCGCTGCCTACGGCACCGACACCCTGAATATGTTCGCCGCCACCGCTTACGACGCAGCCATGCTGCTGTGCGCCGCTCTGGAAAAGGCGGAAGCCAGCGGCAGCGAGCCCGGCTCCGACGAGTACAAGCAGGCCATCATTGACGCCATCCCCGAGGTCGGCTCCGGTATCGCAGGCGTGACCTCCAAGACCGGCTATACCTTCGACGAGAACCACAACCCCATCAAGCAGGCCAGCATCATGACCGTCACCGGCGGTGTGCAGACCTTTGTTGAAAACTATTAATTCAAATTCCGAGCCTGTGGGAGTCTTTGGCGCTCCCACAGGCCGGGTTTCTCCGGCAGGCAGGACGCGCCGCCGTTTCTGTCCGGCGCGTCCTGCCCGTCGGCTTTTCCATATTGACCGGAGGAAGCTTATCTCCGGCATACAAAGCCTCCGCGCCTGCGCGTAAATCGCAGGAAAGCGGCATGGCCTTTTCTTCCTGCAAGCCCCGGGTTTGCAGGCCGCAGCGTATTTCCAGGTTCCGAAAGCCGCTGAGCTCCAGCCGTTTTCCGAGCCATGGGTATTCTCCCGTATTATCCCGTTTCCGGCCTCCGGCCGGGAGCAGAAAGGCAGGATCCGAATTCATGATTTTCCGGCAAATTATCAACGGCCTGCAGTCCGGCTCCGTGTATGCGCTGGTAGCCATCGGCTACAGCATGGTTTACGGCATTATTTCGCTTCTGAATTTTGCCCACGGCGACATTATTATGGTAGGTGCGTACATACTCTGGGCAACCATGGTCATTGTCAACCCCTACATCGCC
>JAQYBZ010000035.1 GCA_029003235.1 Bacillota bacterium | reverse complement strand
CATCGGATGGAAAGGAGACCGTCATGCTGATTGTCATACGCGGGGCGGGGGATCTGGCAACGGGAATTGCCCTGCGCCTGTACCGCGCCCATTTGCGGGTGGTCATGACCGACCTGCCCGTGCCCACCTGTATCCGCAGAACCGTCAGCTTTGCTGAGGCCATTCGCTTGGGAAGCGCGCAGGTGGAGAATATAGAAGGAGTGCTGGCAGATACCCCGCAGCAGGCGGAGGATCTGACCCGACAGGGAAAGATCGCCGTCATGGCCGACCCGTCGGGGTTGTGCATCACGGCGCTCCGGCCTGACGCCGTGGTGGACGCCATATTGGCCAAGAGAAATCTGGGAACCCGCATTACCGACGCGCCGGTGGTCATCGGCGTGGGACCGGGCTTTACGGCAGGGGAGGACTGCCACGCCTGTGTGGAGACCATGCGGGGGCACTATCTGGGACGGGCGCTCTATGAGGGCAGCCCGGAGCCAAACACCAACATTCCCGGTCTTATCGGCGGGTATGCCGGCGAACGTGTTCTGCGCGCACCGGCGGACGGCGTGTTTGTACCGGTGAGAAAGATCGGAGACCGGGTGGAAGCCGGAGATGTGGCGGGTACGGTAAATGGTGTGGAAATGCGCTGCACCATCGGCGGCGTCCTGCGGGGACTGCTGGCGGAGGGCGTTCCCGTACACAAGGGCATGAAGAGCGGCGACGTGGATCCCCGGTGCAAGGTGGAGCACTGCTGGTGTGCCTCGGATAAGGCCATTGCCATCGGCGGCGGTGTCCTGGAGGCAATTCTGCATTTTACGGAGGTATTAAAATGAGCAGGGAAAAGGAAGTAAAGCTGACCAAGCTGGCCAAATGCGCCGGCTGCGGCGCCAAGGTGGGCGCCGGGGTGCTGGCACAACTGCTGGAGGGTATCCGCGTACATCACGACCCCAATCTTCTGGTGGGCTTTGACCGTAGCGACGACGCTTCGGTTTATAAGATCAGCGACGAGCTGGCGCTGGTGCAGACGGTGGACTTTTTTCCGCCCATTGCCGATGATCCCTATACCTTCGGCGCCATCGCCGCCACCAACGCCCTGTCCGACGTATACGCCATGGGAGGCGAACCAAAGCTGGCTTTGAACATTATGGCGGTGCCGGAGAGCATGGACAAGGAGACGGTTCATCAGATTCTGCGCGGCGGCTATGATAAGGTCTACGAGGCGGGAGCGCTCATTACGGGCGGCCACAGTATTCTGGACGACGAACCCAAATACGGCCTTGCAGTTACGGGCTTTGTCCACCCGGACAGGGTGCTGACCAACGCGGGAGCCAAGGACGGAGACGTGCTGCTGTTCACCAAGCCCGTGGGCATCGGCGTTCTGACCTCGGCTATGAAGGTGGATCTGGTGGACGAGGAGACGAAGGCTTTTGCCAACCGCATGATGACCACCCTGAACAAATCAGCGCGGGACGCCATGGTAAAATATGAGGTACACGCCTGCACCGATGTGACCGGCTTCGGTATGCTGGGGCATTTGCTTGAAATGGCGCAGGGCAGCGACGTTGAGATTCATCTGGACGTGTCCGGCGTGGACTTTATTCCTGCGGCGCTGGAGTTCGCCAAAATGGGAGTTCTGCCTGCGGGGATGTACCGCAACCGCGCCTTTGCCGAAGCCTATGTGGACTGCGGAAAGGCGGACACGGCGGTACAGGATCTGCTCTTTGATCCCCAGACCGCCGGCGGGCTGGCCATCGCCGTAGCGCCCGCCGACGCTCCGGCGCTGCTGGACGAGCTAAAGACCTGTGTTCCGTCCGCCCAGCGTATCGGCACGGTGCGTGCCTATGGCGGGGGCAAGCGGATCTTTCTGGAGTAAGCGTCATGCTGGAGATCAATCTGAAGCAGCTTGAGGTCTTTGTCTGCGTGGCCGAGTGCAGGAGCTTTTCTGTGGCGGCAGAGCAGCTCTATTTGTCTCAGCCCACGGTCAGCAGCCACATTGCAGCACTGGAGGACAGCCTCGGCGTGACTCTGCTGGAACGGGGCAGCCGGAAAAAAGTGACGCTGACCGAGCGGGGGCAGGAATTCTACCGCCGCAGCCGCGCCATTGTGCAGAACTGCCGGGAGCTGGAGGGACTGTGCGCACCGGAGGAACTGCGCATCGGCGCGTCGTCGGTGCCCATGGACTGTATTTTGCCGGAGCTGATGGCGGCCTTTGGCCGGGAAAACCCGGACTGCCGCTATGTACTGCACAAGGGCAACAGCCGCAAGGTACATGAAATGCTGGAGGAGGGAAAGATCCAGCTTGGCTTCGTGGGCACGGTGATGGATCGTCAGCATCTGGTCTATCGCAGACTCTGCTGTGACCATCTGGTGCTGGTTACCTCGGATACCCAGGAATACCGGCAGCTACGGCGGGAAAAGACGCTGGGCAGGGCACTGCTGACGCGGCCGCTCATTGTGCGAACCGCCGGTTCCGGCACCCAGCTTGCCGTAGACCGCTATCTCAGTGAGGCGGGGATTCCCACGGAGGAAATTCGCGTGGTGGCGCGTATCGAGAGCAGCCAGACCATTTTGCAGTCTGTCAGCCGCGGCCTTGGCAACGCCGTTGTGTCCGCCATGGCGGCAGAGCCATGGGTGCGTCAGGGGAAACTGCTGGCCTTTGAGCTGGAACAGACGCCGGTGACAAGGGAACTGTATCTGATTTTCCCCAAGCAGCGGGCGGCCGGCGCCATGGCGCAGCAATTCATGGATTTTGCCCAGACTTATGCCCGGCAGAAGCTGCCCCAGAGCGGGGAGCGTGAAAGGGGACTGTGTCCGGGCAGGCTTTGACATCTGCCAGAATTCCGTAAAAGCGGTGCAAAGAGCCGCTTTTACGGAATTGTGCTTTTTTCGGTGGTTGAATACACCACCGGCCTGCTGATTTGGCAGATGTTATGATAGAATTTGTCTATCATATCCGGGGTTTTATTTGGTATCTGGTTTGCTGTGAGCGGAGAAATCCCTTATAATACCATTAGCGTTATTCTCAAAATAGAATCAATGAGAGGTGCGTTTTATGGAAAAAAAGAAGAGTTGGCTTGGGCGTAACTGGCTGCTGCTGGTCACGGGCGTCGTCATCGGTATTGCGGCGCTGGTGCTGGGCAAGCTGGGCAATCCCGGCAATATGGGTTTCTGCATCGCCTGCTTCCTGCGGGATATTGCAGGCAGCCTGGGGCTCCATTCTGCATCGGCGGTACAGTATTTCCGCCCGGAGATCGTGGGCATCGTCATCGGCTCCATGATCATGGCGCTGGCCACCAGGGAGTTTAAGGGCAAGGGCGGCAGCTCTCCCGTGATCCGCTTCGGACTGGGCGCGTTTGTCATGATCGGCGCACTCATGTTCCTTGGCTGCCCCCTGCGTATGGTCATCCGCATCGGCGGCGGCGACCTCAACGCCATTGTTGGCCTTGTGGGCTTCATCGTCGGTATTCTTGTGGGCGTTTTGTTCCTCAAGAAGGGTTTCTCCCTGCGCCGTGCCTATCCTCAGAGCAAGGCGGAGGGCGCTGCGTTCCCTCTGGCCATGCTGGTGCTGTTTGTTTTGTGTGCCACCGGTATCTGCGGCCTGTTCCGCGCCTCTGTTGACGGCCCCGGCTCCAAATATGCGCCGGTTATTGCCTCCCTCATCGCCGGTCTGGTGGTGGGCGCGCTGGCGCAGAGAAGCCGCCTTTGCATGGCCGGTGGCCTGCGCGATGCGGTGCTGTTCCGGGACTTTGGTCTGATTGCGGCCTTTGGCGCCATCATCATCACCGTTCTGCTTGGCAACGTGATTCTGGGCAGCTTCAAAGGCTTCAGCTTTGCCGATCAGCCCGTTGCCCATACGGACGGCCTGTGGAACTTCCTGGGCATGGCTCTGGTGGGCTGGTGCTCCATCCTGCTGGGCGGCTGCCCCCTGCGCCAGTTGGTGCTGGCAGGTGAGGGCAACTCCGACTCCGCAATCACCGTGCTGGGCATGATTGCAGGCGCGGCCTTCTGCCACAACTTTGGTCTGGCATCTTCTGCCAAGGGTCCCACAGAAAACGGCAAGATCGCGGTTCTGGTGGGCTTCGGCGTGGCGCTGGCTGTCTCCCTGATCTTCACCTTTGTCAGGAAGAAGGAGAAAGCCGATGGTTGACGCGAGAGGCTATTCCTGCCCCGTGCCCGTCATCATGGTGCAGAAAGCGGCAAAGAACAACAACGAATTGACGGTAATGGTGGACAACCGCTGCGCCGTGGATAACGTGACCCGGTTTGCCGAGAACAACGGCTTTTCCGTGACGGTTACCCCTGAGGGCGACGATTTCCGCCTGGAGCTGAAAAAAGACTGAATCCTTTGGCCGCTGCCTTTGCAGCGGCCAAATTTGCGCTTTTTGCCATTTTTGGGGAAAAATCCCCGGTATTGGGCAGGGATGTCGATTGACAACGGGAGCTTTGGCCGGTATAATATACTTGGATTCTGTGGGACAACCCGGGATCGCTATCGTAGCCAAAGCACGCTTTTTCAAAGGCTGCTTTCAATAAATCGAAAGGATAGTTGCTATGATCTACACGACAGAAGTACAGCATATGTGTCCCGTGGCCAAGGGCGCATATCATGGCCCGGCTCCCATTCCCGAAGAGGGCAAGTGGGTGCAGGCCAAGGAAATCAAGGACATCTCCGGCTTTACCCACGGTGTCGGCTGGTGCGCTCCCCAGCAGGGCGCCTGCAAGCTGACGCTGAACATCAAAAACGGCATCATTGAAGAAGCGCTGGTGGAGACCATCGGCTGCTCCGGCATGACCCATTCCGCCGCCATGGCGTCTGAGATCCTCATCGGCAAGACCCTTCTGGAAGCCCTGAACACCGACCTGGTGTGCGACGCCATCAACACCGCCATGCGCGAGCTGTTCTTGCAGATCGTCTATGGCCGCAGCCAGTCCGCCTTCTCCGAGGACGGCCTTGCAGTGGGCGCGTCTCTGGAAGATTTGGGCAAGGGTCTGCGCAGCCAGGTGGGCACCATGTTTGCCACCAAGGAGAAAGGCCCCCGTTATCTGGAAATGGCCGAGGGCTATGTGACCAAGCTGGCACTGAACAAGGACGATGAGATCATCGGCTACGAGTTCCTGAGCTTTGGCAAGATGATGGACTTTATCAAGGCTGGCGACGAGCCCGCCGAGGCTTTGAAAAAAGCGCAGGGTCATTACGGCCAGTGGGATACCGCTGCCAAGTACATTGACCCGCGTAAGGACTGAGAAAGGAGGGCACAATCATGGCATTGTTTGAAAACTACGAAAGAAGAATCAACAAGATCAACGGCGTCCTCGCTCAGTACGGCATCGGCTCCGTGGAGGAGTGCAGAGAGCTTTGCAAGGCCAAGGGCTTCGACCCCTACGAGATCGTCAAGGGCATCCAGCCCATCTGCTTTGAAAACGCCTGCTGGGCTTACACCGTAGGCGCTGCCATCGCTTTGAAGAAGGGCGTTTCCTCCGCTGCGGAGGCTGCCAAGGCCATCGGCGAAGGCCTGCAGGCGTTCTGCATCGACGGCTCTGTGGCCGACGACCGCAAGGTTGGCCTGGGTCACGGCAATCTGGGCGCTATGCTTCTGAGTGAGGACTCCAAGTGCTTCTGCTTCCTGGCGGGCCACGAGTCCTTTGCCGCCGCAGAAGGCGCCATCGGCATCGTCAAGAACGCCAACAAGGCGCGCAAGACCCCTCTGCGCGTGATCCTCAACGGCCTTGGCAAGGACGCTGCCCAGATCATTTCCCGAATCAACGGCTTCACCTATGTGCAGACCCAGTTTGACTACTACACGGGCAAGCTGAACATCGTCCGCGAGATCCGCTATTCCGAGGGCGAGCGCGCCAACGTGCGCTGCTATGGCGCCGACGATGTGCGCGAGGGCGTGGCCATCATGCACAAAGAGGGCGTGGACGTGTCCATCACCGGCAACTCCACCAACCCCACCCGTTTCCAGCATCCCGTGGCCGGCACTTATAAGAAAGAGTGCATCGAGCAGGGCAAGAAGTACTTCTCCGTTGCCTCCGGCGGCGGCACCGGCCGTACCCTGCACCCGGACAACATGGCTGCCGGCCCTGCCAGCTACGGCATGACCGATACCATGGGTCGTATGCATTCCGACGCCCAGTTCGCGGGCTCCTCCTCCGTGCCCGCCCATGTGGAAATGATGGGCTTTTTGGGCATGGGCAACAACCCCATGGTTGGCGCTACCGTCGCCGTGGCCGTGGCTGTTGCGGAAAGCCTGAAGTAAACACCGATTCCATTCAAACCAAAGAAAAGGGAAGCATGTTCTGCATGCTTCCCTTTTTGTATGCTGAAATGGGTTTTGTAACTGCCAATCAGCCCTCTGCAATGGCCAGCACGTCCATGGGACACGCCCGCACGCAGGCGCCGCAGGCGATACACTTGGCGCTGACGGGCAGCTCCGACGTCTTGACCAGCACCCCATTGGGGCAGGCCTGCCGGCACAGGCCGCAGCCGATGCACAGCTTCTTGTTGACCATATACACGCCCTTGGGGTTTTTGGTAATGGCTCCGTTGGGGCAGGCCATGGCGCACAGGCCACACTGGGTGCATACCACCGGGGTATAGCCCATACCGCCCTTATGGGGGATGACGCGCAGGCAGGCCTTGTCCTTGTCGTCGGTCTTCTGGTACAGGCTGGCACAGGCGCGGACGCACTCACCGCAGCCGATGCAATTGGCCGCGTCACGCACCACCAATTGCTTTCCGGCATGCCTGAGCTGCACAGGCTCCGGCTCCTTGCGGGCGTAAGGCGTGTGCTTCAGGGGCAGTGCGTTCTCCCGGATGCCGGTGAGCTGATAATAGGCCTCGGCAATGGCGGGAGCGGTGGGGATGGAGGTGATCTCGCCGATACCGATGGCGCCGTTGGCCACCTTCAGACCCGGCTTGTCAATGACGATGGCCTTGACATGGGGCGCTTCGGGGGCACGGAACAGTCCCAGACTGCCGTATTTCGCCGTGGGCTTGCAGTTGGCCAGAGGATACTGCTCTGTCAGGGCGTAGCCCATGGACATGGTCACGCCGCCCTCGATCTGTCCCTCACAGGACAAAGGATTGATGGCTTTGCCCACATCATGGGCGGCCACAAAGTTTTTGACCTTGCCGGTTTTTCTGTCCAGAATACACATCTGTGTGGCATAGCCGTAGGCAATGTGGGAAACGGGGTTGGGCACGTCGGCGCCCAAAGGATCGGTCTTGGCCAAAAAGTCCGCATAAAACTCCTGCCCCTTGAGATCGGCAAGGGTCTTTCCCTTGAGCGCCTCGTTGAGCTTCAGACAGGCGCGGCGGCAGGCCTCGCCGGTGATGCAGGTCTGACGGGAGCCGGAGGTATCGCCGGAATCGGGAGCAATCCAGGTGTTGGAGCGCTCGTAAACAATGGCGCTGCGGGGCAGTCCGGTCTCGGTACAGATAATCTGCACCATGACAGTGCCAAGTCCCTGACCGATGCAGGACGCGCCGGAGTAGAAGTGGAGCTTTCCGTCGTCCTCCACCACCAGCTTGACCCGACCCCAGTCGGGGATACCCACGCCCACGCCGGCGTTTTTCATGGCGCAGGCCAGACCCACCGGATCGCCGGCCTTTACGGCGGCGTCGTATTCGGGTTTGATGGCTTCCAGTGTTTCCACAAGGCCGGTGGAGTCGTCCACGATCTGACCGTTGGGGAGAACGCCGCCGGGACGAATGGCGTTGCGATAGCGGATCTCCCAGGGAGAAATGCCGATTTTCTCCGCCATGCGGTTGAGCAGGGACTCAATGGCAAAACAGGTCTGGGTCACGCCGAAGCCGCGGAATGCGCCTGCCGGCGGGTTGTTGGTATAGTAAGCCGTGCCCTCAATCTCAAAATTCTCGTAGGCATAGGGGCCGGCGGCATGGGTGCAGGCGCGCTCCAGTACCGGGCCGCCCAGAGAGGCAAAAGCGCCGGTATCGGACACTACCTTGGCCTTAACTCCCTGAATGATGCCGTCTTTGTTGCAGCCAAGAGTAAAGTCCATGTCAAAGGCATGGCGCTTGGGATGCACCAGAATGGACTCGGCACGGGAGAGCTTGACCTTTACGGGCACTCTGGCTACATAGGCAATGAGCGCCGCGTGATGCTGGACGGACATATCCTCCTTGCCGCCGAAGCCGCCGCCCACGAGACAGTTCTGCACCTCGCACTTGTCGGGGGTGACGCCCAGCATGGCGGAACACTCATGGAGGGTGGTGTGGGCGCTCTGGTCTGTGGTGAGCAGGCGCACGCCGCCGTTGTCAATGGGATAGGCCACGCAGCACTCCGGCTCCAAAAATGCGTGTTCTGTCCAGGGGGTGTGGAAGTGCTCGCTGAGCACATATTCGGAGCCGTCAATGGCCGCCTGCGCATTGCCCCGGCTGACGTGTTTATAGGCCTGAACATTGTCCTTCTCGTTTTCAAAGACCAGAGGCGCGTCAGGTTTGGCGGCTTCCTCCGGGCTGCTGACATAGGGCAGCGGCTCATAGTCCACCTTGACCAGCTTCTTGGCGGCCTCCAGCGTTTCCTGATCCCGGGCGCATACAAGGGCGATGGAGTCTCCCAGATAGTGGGTGATTTCCCCGACGGGAATCAGAGTGGGCTGGTCTTTTTTCAGATGTCCCACATAGTTTTTGCCGGGAATATCCTCGGCAGTGAGGACGCAGACCACGCCGGGCAGCGCCTTGGCTGCTTCCGTATGGATGGCAAGCACCCTTGCCCGGGGATATTTGGAGCGCACGGCGGAGCCGTAGCACATACCGTCTATGTAAACGTCATCCGGGTACTGGCCGTAGCCCAGTACCTTTTCTTCCACATCCAGCCGATGGACACGGTTGCCGATGTGCCAGTCCGTAACGGACGGTTCAGGCAAAAAGCCCTCCCGGAAGACCTTGGCAGCCAGTTCAATGGCCTTGACGATCTTCACATAGCCTGTACAGCGGCAGATATTGTTGCGGATGGCGTAGCGGATCTCTTCTTCCGTGGGATTCAAATTCCAATCCAGCAGCGCCTTGGCGCAGATGACCATACCGGGAATACAGAAACCGCACTGAACAGCACCGGCTTCACCAAAGGCCCAGGTATAGACCTTTTTTTCAAAGTCGGAAAGTCCTTCCACCGTAAGAACGCTTTTGCCCTCCAGCTCGTCGGTCTTGACGGTGCAGGCGCGCACGGATTTGCCGTCAATGAGCACGGTGCAGGTGCCGCAGGCGCCTTCCGAGCAGCCGTCCTTGCAGGACGTCAGATGCAGTTCGTCACGCAGATAGCGTAAGAGCTTCCGGTTTTTCTCCACGGTCACCGCAGTGCCATTTACAAAAAATGAAGCCATATGGTACCCCTCCTTGTAGAAACGAGAAAACAGAATATCATATTTCACCAATTTACCCTCTTATTATAGTATATTCTTTCGGCAGACTCAACAAGAAAATCGTGCTTTTTCCATAAAAACGTGATATGAATTTTTAAATAACGAAGGTGTCAAGGGGTGCCTCTGTCCCGGTTCGCCGCCGGAGGCAGGCAGTAGCCTGATTTTTGCCGGAGACAGCCCCACCGTCTGGCGCTTGGTGTCAGGCGGATTTTGCAGGGCTGCCGACCATTGAAAAAAAGAAAAGCAGCAAAAAAGTTGCAGGGGAACAAAAACCTGAATCCCCATGAAGGACGGTAGCCGCTTAAACAAGACAAGCTGCGCGGCAGGAGGACAGGCGCCGGACAAATGTACACAAAAATTTGTGAGCATTATATATCACATACCACAAATGGCATCCACCAAACAGAACGTTTTTTTGCTCCTGTTCGGACACGGCGCTGATTTCCCCGGCATTGCAGTACAGTGGGGCGAAAAGAGGGTATGGGGACAATCCGGCGGAGAATAGACTTTTATCACGGAGGTGAGGCGATGCTGTCGGCAGCAGTTTGGCTGATGCTCAGCTCGATTTTGTATTCTCTGCGGCTGGATCACGCAGGCTCTTTTCCAAAGCCTCTCACGGCAGCAGAGGAGCGGCACTATCTGGAACTGGCCGCCAAGGGGGACATCGAGGCCAGAAACGTACTTATCGAACGCAATCTGCGTCTGGTGGCGCACATTATGAAAAAATATTACACCCAGACGTCCGACCAGGAGGACTTGATCTCCATTGGCACCATTGGTCTGATCAAGGGCATTGAGACCTTTAAGCCGGAGAAGGGCACCCGTCTGGCAACCTATGCAGCCCGATGTGTGGAAAATGAGATCCTCATGTATTTTCGCAGCCAGAAAAAGACGGCGGGAGATGTGTCTTTGTCAGATTACATCGAGACCGGGAAGGACGGCAACGCCCTGTCCTTGATGGACATTGTCAGCAGTGAGGAGGATTTGTTCGAGCGCCTCTCTGACCGGGAGGACTGCGTGCGGCTCTACCGGATGATGGACGCCTGCCTGACAGAGCGGGAAAAAACAGTGCTGACCCTGCGCTACGGCTTGGGAGAGCGGACGCCGCGCACCCAGCGGGAGATTGCCGCCGTCTGCGGCATTTCCCGGTGCTATGTCAGCCGCATTGAGAAAAAAGCCCTGCACAAGCTGGCGCTTGCCATGGAGGACAGAGACGGTTAAAAGCCCATGACACCCCAAGCACCAAAGACAAAGAGATGCCGCAGGCGGCCAGAGGGCTGCCTGCGGATTGCTGTGGAGGCAGTTTTACGCTGTAACGCAATTGTAAAGAGGGACTATGTATGTTGTAATTATTTTCAGGAAGAAAAGGAAATGCTCTTCATTGTGGCAGACAAAGAGAGCAAGCTGAATATCATGAAGGCCATCGGCAAAAGGTACGGGATGCATAGCCAAGCCAAAGGAATCGTACTTTCTTTGCCGATCGATACGGTCATCGGGCTGGAATAAGCTGAAGCCAAGGGCTTCGTGGTTCCCGCGGCGGACGAGCCTGACGGTAAGTGTGACATCATAACCGTAACCCCCGACGATTGCCGGAGCGAGGACTCTGCTGATGCAGGAAGCATATTCCTGCTGATTGCGGGCGTGCGTTTTCCGCTTCATTGCATACCTGAAATCCTGTTAAATTAAGGCTTGTTATGGTTGTGTATATAGAAAAATCGGCGCCCACAGGATGTACCTGTGGGCGCCGCCGTGCAATTGGGATGTGTCGGACAGTTCAGTTCCCGAACCAACTGCCGTCATCGGACATTCCGTCGGGGACACCGATGACAACCTCCAGCTCATCGCCGATCACAACGGACTCCTCGTAGGTTGTGACCTCGGTCTGGGAAAGAACGGCCTGCGCGGCTTCGGTAGCGGACTGGGCTTTTTCTTCATGCGCTCCGTCTTTTGCCTCGACATATGCCTCTGTCTGCTCCGTCACTTTGGCCAGGCCGGCAGCGCCGGCCTGATATTGCTGTTTGAGTGCGGCAAAGGTCATGAGAATTGCAATACCCCAAACAAGGGCAGCGAGGATACAAATGCATGCAAATTTTTTTTGATGTCTCATATCTTTCCCATCCAAATTTAAATTTTTGCGCTCACTTTAAGGCAGCAGCCTGAATATCATAGTCGGGGCTGTAGTCTGAAATGCCGTGGAGCATATCCTCGGTAGTAGCGCCTGCCACGTTGATCACATGATATTTGGTATAGTTATAGTGGTTGAAAATGCGTGTTGCACTGTTATTGCGCTGGTAGCTGAATTGCAGACTGTAGCCGTCTTCGGCGCGATAGGTGATCATGACGCCGCGATAGGCGATCTCCGTGTCTGCCTGCCTCTGACGGCTGGCATTGCTGAACATCATATAGACAGAGTAGCGCACACCGCTCTCGGTTACTTCAAAGATGCTCATGCCCGCGTTTTTCAGAAGTCTGGCAAATACGGCGGTGTCTGTGCAGGTATCCATGGCCTCGGTCCAGGTAATCATGGTGTTGGCACTCAGCGCCTTGCTGCGGCTGATGGCCGTGCTGTGGTTTACAAACGTATAGGTGCCGTTGCTGGTAATCTTGCCGTCAGAGGATACCTCCATGGTAAGATAATTGGTGGTATCACCAGCCTGCACTTTCTTCAAGGGTGTCATCATGGTTGCAAAGGCCACCTGATCTCCCGGCTCCAGGGCTGCCTGAAGCTCTGCCATGTTCAGCTCCATATTAAAGCGGATGCCGTTGGTGCGCAGCGCACGGTTGTCCTCGCGCTGCAGATCTACATACTTATGTACCATATGCGCCTGTGCCGTCAGGGCTTCCAGAATGGCCGCGCGGGAGAGGATCGGAGATTCTACCGCGTTGACAGGAACACCGTTTTCCTCAACGACCGCTGTGCCCAGGTTGGTGGCAAGGTCTCCGTGGAGGTACTGGCCGCTGCTGTCTCGCCTGGTCTGTACGGGGATGGTCAGCGTGTAAGTGGTGTTGGGCTGAATGTTTTCCAGCGTCCATGTCACGGTGCGCTGTGCCTCGTCAATGACGGCTGCGGTTCCCTCAGGGGCTGTCAGGGTGCCGCCGTAGAGGAACGCTTCGCCGATTACGTCCGTCAGAACAAAGGTGTGCAGTTCTTCCTCCTGAACGATCTGAACCAGACGGGTGGAAAACGCTTCCGGGGTGGCTGCGGTCAGTGCGCGGCTATCCTCGCCGGCAATGGCGGCCATATTGGCCACAGCGCTTTCCGAGGGTGCTTTGTTCAGAACCACGCTGTAAACGGTGGCGCCTGCCTGACGCAGCAGTTCCGCTTCCGTACCGCCGTAGACGCCGGTGCTGTCCTGATCGGCAATCCACATATTCTCGCTGCCGTCGGTAATAAAGATTACTACAGCTGGACGGTTGGCATCCTCGCCGGTTCTGGACTGGAGCAGGTCATAGGCAGCCTGCAGACCGTAGGCGTAGCCGGTTCTGCCCTGACATAGCTGGCTGTCGATGGCGTTATAAATCACAGAACTGTCGGTGGTAAAGTCCGTAGAAGACGCAGTGGCGTCGTCGTTAAACTGTACCAGCGCCACACGGCTGTTGTAGTTTCCTTCCAACTGCTGCTTGATTGCCCGGTAGGTCAGGGTGTTTGCCACGCTCATGTTGGTATAGTTTTCGTCAATGGTGGACGCGGTCATGGTTTCGCTGTTGTCAAGGATGTAGATATAATCCGTGCCATCGGCTGTATAGGAGAAGTCCAGCGTTACCTCAGCCTTTGCCGTTCCGGCATCCGTCCAGGCGGCGGATTTATCCAGCCAGGTATTGCCCGTCTCATTGTTTTGACCGGCCTTTGCGCCCTCAGGGAGAGAGGGTGTTTCCTCCTCCGGGAGCGCCGGAAGGGTCACGCCGGTATCCAACTTGTCATCGGATTGAATGGAAGAGTCGGTCGGGGCTTTAATAGCGGCATAACAAATTGGGTGATATGCTCTCGTAAAATAGTAGATATCGTATTTGCCGGTGTCCAGACCATCAGTAATAGGATCTGAGAAGTAGAAATATCCATCTTCGTCAATTCCGTATAACATGACAACATGGCCCTGGGTTGATGTAACAACACCACCGGCAACGCCGAGTATTACAATGTAACCCTGCTGCAGATAATCAATGATTTTGGGCAAATCCGTTGCTTCAGACGAATATGAATATGCTTCGACTTGCACTTTTTTGGAATTCTGCAGATAACTTGTCATGACTGACCAATAGGAATCAGAAGGTGCGCCAAGCGAAGCATGATTATCGACGTAATATTGGTGATAATCAGCATACAGCGCTTCGCTGTCTGTGTCATTTTCATGCTTGATCGCATTAAGCGCTGTACCTGCAGCACATGGCAGACACCAAGATTGGCTGCCTTGATAGTATTCTGAAAAACCTTCATGCACATAAGAGTTTTCAATCTCATATGCACCGTCCCAGCACCATTTTAGCGACTGAATCTTGGAGCTGGCAAAGCTTCTATAATCCAAACTTACAGACGCGGGAATTTCAATATCCGTAATCCCGTCGCACCAGAAGAAGGCATATTCCCCGAGAGATGTTACTGACTTGGGGAGGTCAAAAGGCTTGAGTGAACGGCACTGGTTAAACGCGCCGGTCTGAATCTCTGTCGCTTGACTCTCGCTGGAAAAGGAGAAATCTTCCAGGCTGTGACAGTGTTGGAAACACTGCCTTGCTATATAGGGCATACTTCCGGGATAAACGGCTTTTTTCATCTGCTCGCAATAATTGAAAATAGCCCAACCAATTTCTGTCAGCGACTCCGGCAGCACAACTTCCAGCAACGACTTGTTATAGGCAAACGCAGCCTTTCTAAGGGTCGTCAGCGTATTGGGCAGATGAAGCTGGGCAGACTTGTACATATATGCGAACGCATAGGCGCCAATGTTTGTCACGCCGTCGGCGACATAGATGGCGGTCACGGTTGCCTCTGTATCTGCATTGTCCCAGCCGGGGCGGGAAGAGTTGGTGTAATCAGCCATGGTTCCGGAGCCGAACACATACAGGGTTTTGCTTACGGCACTGTCGGCCACAAGATACACAGTCACAGAACCGTCCTGTGCCGCCGATGCGTCCCAACTGCTTTCCGCCTGGGCGGCAATTTCTTCCTCCGTCGGCTCGTTAATATCTGCGCCTTTTGCCTCCGCCGCCTTCTGAACGGCCTGCCGCTGGGCGCCATCCGCGTCTGTTTCCGGCAGTGCGTCCGGTCTGGCTGCCTGTTCCGTTGGTTCGTCGGCAACCTCCGTGACCTCCCAATCTGCTTCGTCTTCCGCAACGGGAGCCGGGCTGATGTTGGACTGCACATCGGGCTCCTGTGCGGCTTTGGCATATGGGATGAATCCCTGCACCAGCAGGACTGCGCACAGTAAAATTGTTAATATTCTTTTCATGTAGTCTCCTCCTCAAATGTATATCACGACCATTTCGCCGCTTCATTTTTCGGAAATACGTGGTTCCATGGTATCGGATACTATGTTGTATCGTATCCGTAAAGGGAAAAGAAAACGTAAAAAGAGTATTAAGAAATGACAAAGTTATATGTTTTTTGCAGAGACTGGTTGAAAATTAAAAAAGCGCCGCCTCCGAATCGCCGGGAAAGCAGAGCTTCCGGACAGTGGATATAATATGAGGTGAAATGGGCGCTTTTTTCGTATGCCGTGCAGCGTTCTGCGCACGCCCGGAATCCGCAGGCCCGATGCACGCCAGGGCCAGGCCACAGGGCGCTTGTGCTTGCATAAACGGAGGATTTGTGGTATCTTTAATTTATCAGAAACTTGATGCAAAAAAAGGAGGCGGAAGGATGCACTTGCAGGAATCCGGCGAAATGTATCTGGAGACCATCTACATTTTGTCGCAGAAGCACCCCAATGTCCGCGCTGTCGACGTGGGGGAATATATGGGATATTCCAAGCCCAGTGTCAGCCGTGCCATGGGGCTATTGAAGAAGGGCGGCTATGTGCTGGCAGACGAAAACGGCTACCTGACGCTTACCGACGCGGGGCGGGAGATTGCTGCCAAGATTTACGAGCGCCACACGGTGCTCACATCGCTGCTTGTGCGCCTGGGGGTGGATGAACAGACCGCCGCCATGGACGCCTGCCGCATGGAGCATGTCATCAGCGATGCGTCCTTTCAGGCCATTTGCCGGCATGCGCAGGAAAATAGCGCCCTTTGATGCAACAAATGCAACAAAAGGTGCTGCCTCACATGATCTTCAAAAATCATGTGAGGCGGCACCTTTTTTGATTTCGGAAGCCCCCGGCAGAGCTGGGTGCTTTCAAATCAAAAGAAAGCCTCCGGGAGCTGCTTCTGCAGCTTCCGGGGTTTGAACAATGGAGTGTGATTTGATTTAATCGGGGATTATTCGGGATATTTTCTGGGATTTCATAATATAAAATTCCCGGAAGCCTTGATAATACAAGGCTTCCGGGATTCGTGGTGGAGGCGAGGGGAGTCGAACCCCTGTCCGAAAACAACTTGACTGGAACTTCTCCGGGCGCAGACGGTTTTTTAGGATTCCCTC
>JAQYBZ010000034.1 GCA_029003235.1 Bacillota bacterium | reverse complement strand
AGGTCAGTTACCAACCGGCCCGGAGCTGGACACTTCGGTTTGAGAAAGAGGGCGAATCCGGGCTTGAGGATCGCTGAGGCAAGCGAACGATTACTACAACAACTGTCGGGTACAGCGAAATCTGGGCGTTCTGCCACCCATAGAAAAGCACTGGAAATTCCTGTTCGCTGCATAAATAAACCGTGAATTCCGTACGGAATTCACGGTTCCCACAGCACCGCAGTGCTGTGCATCTCTACAAAATCTTTATTTTATTTCATTGTCCTCCTGACGGGGAGCGGTTCGTTTGCTGCGGCAGCGCTTCTATTTTTCTCTTTTTTTCAGCTTGCGCACGGTGCCGTGCTCATCCATCACATAGGTATGATCCAAATGGGCGGTCAGACTGGCCTTGACCGCGTCGATATACTCCCGGCGCAGGGCGTCCCGCTCTGTCGTTTCCTCCGGGGTCAGGCCATCGGTTTTGGCCTTGTGGGCAAGGGCGTTGATTCTTGCAATTTTTTCAGGCGTCATTACATCACCCCACTGCGAAACTTACGCTCGCCACCTGCGCAAAGCTGGCCATATCCACGGCGTAGACCATGTCGCTGCCGCAGATATACAGGCAGTCGCCGATATACAGGCCTCTGGCGCCGTCGGAAATATACTCAAAGCCTACTTCGCTCTTCTTCACAAATTTCCCGCTTTCATAGGTATAAACCTGATAGGAGTAGGCGTCTGTGGGGAACGCAATGATCTGCTTTTCAGCAGAAATGAGCATGGCGTTGTGGTTGTACTGGGCTTCAGACCAGCTTGCGTCCAGCGTTTGCTGCGCCTGCACGGTGACGTTGGCCGGATCGGAAACGTCAAACATGGTAAGCTGCAGGCCGTCTGAGACCGCGTCAGCGTTCACCGCTTCCCCGAAGCCCAGCAGCAGGCCGTCGCTGTAGGGATGCAGATACTCGGACACGCCGGGCACCTCCAGTTCCCCCTTTACCGCAGGGTTTGCCGGATCGGACAGGTCAATGGTAAAAATGGGGTCGATGGTCTGATAGGTGACCACATAGCCAATGTCCCCCATAAAGCGCACACTGTAGATCTGCTCATCGTCCACCAGATTGTCAATGCTGCCCACCTGCCGGAGATTTTCGTCCAGCACCGTGACACAGTTTTTACTGCCGCTGTCGTGCATGACCGTATTCGTCCAGCCGTAGGTCTCGTCTGTATAGGCGCTGTAGGAATAGGTATAATCCGTGGTAGCCACCCGCAGATAGCCGTTATAGACGTCCATGGAAAACTGGTTGAGCAGATACCCGGGCACCGTGCAGCTATCTTTCAGCGCCAGCGTATCGGCGTTCAGGTCGATGCGCTTGATCTCCGTCTGCGTCTGGTTGGCGTAGTCCACCACCGTGTACTGATTCTCCTTGTAGGGCTCAGACTCGCCCTCGGCATTGACGGAGCGCGCCAGATACAGGGCGTCCTGGTTCATATACACGCACATGGTGGCATCCGTAAAGGCACAGGTGTCGGCAATGGCGCCGTCCTGTGTGCTGAGTTTGGAAACGACGGTATAGGAGGAACTCTCAGAATTGGGACATACATAAATGTCCTCCGGCGGCAGCAGCGCCGCCTCCTGTCCACCGTAGACACGGGGGATGCAGTCGTCGTCCTCCATGGTTTCGTAAAAATTCAGAATACTGTAATTGGAAATCAGATAAATCTCATCGTTTATCAGTCTGGCGTCCTGATAGTTGCCATCCTGCGCCACCTCTCCCAGAAGCTTGGGCGCGGTCTTGTCCGCGGTGTCATACGCAAACACATGGGTCGTGGAGGAATTGTACCACGCGCCGCTTTCGTCCGTACCCCACTGCTCATAGCCGCCAATGGCAAACAGCCGGTCTCCGGAAAGGAGCAGATCGGTCAGATAGCTGTAGCTGTCGCTGTCGGTTTGCGCAAACTCCACCTGGATGGTACTGACCAGTGCCGTGTTTTCTCCGTCGGCCTTGAGGATGCGGATGGCGTTATCGCTCAGGACATAAATATACTGGCCGTCGGTCTTTACCGTATCCGCCTCATCCACGCCCTCGACCTGTACATTGGTCTGGGAAAAGTCCGCCGTTGTGCCGCTGCCGCCCTCAATCACTCCTTCCACTTCTTCTCCGGCGGCGGAAGTCGTATCCTCCACCATGTCGTCGCTGTAGTACTGCTGCTGGGACAGCATCTGAAACTGTGCCTTGACCTCGTCATAGCTGGCTGCGGCGTGAATCTGTCCCAGAGAATCCACACTGACGGAATGATCTCCGTCCGTCTTTGTTGGGGTATCGCTGCCGCCGCTGGCGGTCGTGTTGGAATCGCTGTCACAGCCCGCAAGCACTGCGCCCAGCATACACAGGCTCAACACCAGCGCCAAAACCTTTTTCCACCTGCTCATAGTCCATCCTCCCAATAAATTTTCCTGTCTATCCGACGATCTGTGGTTTATTTGGTTCCCGAATCCATGCCCCGAAGCTGAATGATCTGGTCACGCAGCGCCGCGGCATATTCGTACTCCATACGGTGAGCTGCCTTGCGCATTTCCTTTTCCAGACGGGCGATCTCCCGTTCCCGTTCCTGCGTGGTCATGCGGATGCCGCTCTTGCCGTAGTCCTCGCTCTCCTGTCTGGAAATCTCTATCAGTTCCCGCACGTCCTTTTTTATGGTCTTTGGGACGATGCCGTGCGCCTGATTGTAAGCCTGCTGGAGCTCACGGCGGCGGTTGGTCTCGTCAATGGCCGCCCGCATGGCCTCCGTCACCGTGTCGGCGTACATGACCACCCTGCCTTCGGCGTTTCGGGCGGCTCTGCCCACGGTCTGGATCAGGCTGGTCTCACTGCGCAGAAAGCCCTCCTTGTCCGCGTCCAGAATGGCCACCAGACTAACCTCCGGCAGGTCAAGTCCCTCCCGCAGCAGGTTGATGCCCACCAGCACGTCAAACTTGGCCAGACGCAGATCCCGAATGATCTCCATACGCTCCATGGCGTTGATGTCCGAGTGCATATAGCGCACCCGCACCCCGTTCTTTTGCAGATAGGTGGTCAGATCCTCGGCCATTTTTTTGGTCAGAGTGGTGACCAACACCCGCTCCTGCTTTGCCGTGGTATGGGCAATTTCCTCCATGAGGTCATCGACCTGCCCCTCCACCGGCCGGACAGAGATCTGCGGATCCAGCAGCCCCGTGGGTCGGATAAGCTGTTCCACGATCTGCCCGGCACGGCTGCGTTCATACTCTGCCGGCGTGGCGGAGACATACACAGCCTGATGGATTTTACTTTGAAACTCCTGAAAATTCAGGGGCCGATTGTCAAAGGCCGATGGCAGGCGGAAGCCGTAATTGACCAGGCTCTCCTTGCGGGAGCGGTCTCCGGCGTACATGGCCCGCACCTGAGGCAGGGTCACATGGCTTTCGTCCACAAACAAAAGAAAATCATCGGGGAAATAGTCGATGAGGGTGGTGGGCGGCGTTCCCGGCGCTCTGCCGGAAATCACCCGGGAATAGTTCTCGATGCCCGTGCAGAAGCCGATCTCCTGCATCATCTCCATGTCGTACTCCGTGCGCTGGCGGATGCGCTGCGCCTCCAGAAGCCGGTCGTTGTCCTTGAAATACTTTTCCCGATCCTCCATCTCCTGCCGGATCTCTCCCAGCGCCCGCTGCATTTTCTCGGGCGTCGTCACATAGTGGCTGGCCGGATAGATGGCCACATGGGACACCACCCGCTCTGCCATACCTGTGACGGCGTTGATCTCGGAGATGCGATCCACCTCGTCACCGAAAAATTCCACCCGCACGGCGCGTCCTGTCCAGTAGGCCGGATAGATTTCCACCGTATCTCCCCGCACCCGAAAGGTATTTCGGGTAAAATTCAGGTCGTTTCGCTCGTAGCGGATGGAAATCAGCCGCTTCATCAGCCCGTCCATGGACTGCTGCTGACCGGTACGCAGGGAAATGACCATGTTTTTATAGTCGATGGGGTCGCCCAGACCGTAAATACAGGACACGGAGGACACCACGATCACATCCCGGCGTTCCGCCAGAGAGGACGTGGCGCTGTGGCGCAGGCGCTCGATCTCGTCATTGACGGACGAGTCCTTCTCAATATAGGTATCCGTATGGGCAATATAGGCCTCGGGCTGATAGTAGTCGTAATAGCTTATAAAATACTCCACGGCGTTATCCGGGAAAAATTCCCGGAATTCGCTGCACAACTGGGCGGCAAGGGTCTTGTTGTGGGCAAGCACCAGTGTCGGCCGGTTCATCTGCGCGATGACATTGGCCATGGTAAAGGTCTTGCCGGAACCGGTGACGCCAAGAAGAACCTGCTCGTCCACGCCTGCCTTAAGACCTGTGACCAGCTTTTCTATGGCCTGGGGCTGATCGCCGGTGGGCTGAAACTGAGATACAAGATGAAATTTGTCCACGCGCTGCCCTCCTTTTGTGGTTTTTCATATCGTATCATAAATCCAACATAAAATAAAGAGACGGCACAGGAATTTCTGAAAGATTCACCGTGCCGTCTATTTCCATCCCTGCCCCCCTCTGGGAAAGGGGCTGTATACAGGGACATATACTGTTATCAGCCTGCCAGCAGCCCCGCCCGAATGACACCGTCAACCTCCGACAGCTTCCGCAGCAGCTCCTCCACCGGACAGGTCACAGCGGTGGTCTGCGCCGAGATGGTAACGCCTGCGCAGCCGCCCGTGGGAATTGTCTGATTAATGGTGAGTATATTTGCGCCCGTTTGGGCAAAAATGGAAAGTATGGTACTGAGCAGGCCGGAAATATCCTTCAGGGTCAACTGGAACGTGAGAATCCGCCCGGCCATCATATTCTGAAGGGGAGAGATGGCGTCCCGGTATTTATAGAACGCGCTGCGGCTGATGCCCGTGCGCTGGGTGGCGTCGTTGACAGTCTCCGCCTCGCCGGATTCCAGCAGGCTTTTGGCCTCTGCCACCTTCAGAAAGACTTCGGGAAGGGCGGAAGCTTCCACAATGTAAAAATCCGGTTTCTGGTTCATGTGTTGACCCTCCGTGTCCGCATATCAGCGTCAAATGTTCTCATGTCCGAAACAATCATAACACATATTTCAACGAATTGCAAGGGATTCAAGGAGGTACATCATGCAAATAAAAAAGCAGTGGAAGAAAATCGTGACGGTGGCGCTGGTCGCTGCCGCGCTGGCCGGTGCGCTGGTCTTTCTCATGCCCCTGCTGCTGCCCTTTCTGCTGGGCTATCTCATCGCGTCCGTCACTGCCCCGGTGGCACGCCGCCTGCAGGACAAGACTTCCCTGCCCCGGTGGCTGTGCAGCAGTCTGAGCATCACGGTGCTGTTTTTAATTCTGGGCGCCGCCCTGTATTTTCTGCTGCGATCTCTGTACGGGGAACTGACCGGTCTTGTGCAGCAGCTCCCGGAAATGCTCTCCGGCCTGGAGCAGCCCGCCGCCCGGCTTCGAAGCTGGCTGGAAGGGCTGGCTTCCAAGGCGCCGAACGGCCTTTCCGCGTCCTTCCGCAGTTGGATTGACAGCTTCTTCCGCGGCAGCAGCGGATTTGTGGAGACCCTGTATCACTGGCTGGTTGGTCTGGTAAGCACCATTGTCTCCAAAGCGCCGGGCTTCTTTCTGGGCCTCATGACAACGATTCTATCCACCTATATGATCGCCGCAAATCTGCCGGAGATCCGCCGGTGGCTGTCCAACCGTCTGCCGGAGAAATGGCGCACCACCCTGTCTCAGATCCGGAACCGCTGCTATACTGCCCTTGCCGGATGGTTCAAGGCACAGGGCAAGCTGCTGCTCATTGTCTTTGCCATTGTTTCCCTGGGGTTGTGGATCCTGGGGGTGGACTTCTTTTTGCTGCTGGGAGCGCTGATCGCCCTGTTTGACGCCCTGCCCGTGTTCGGCGCCGGCATGATCCTCATTCCCTGGGCGCTCATCTCCTTTTTGCAGTCCGACACCCGGATGGGCTTCGGCCTGATCATCCTCTACGGCGTGGAGGCGCTGACCCGTTCGGCGCTGGAGCCGCGGCTGGTAGGCCGGCAAATCGGACTGCACCCACTGGCCACCTTGCTGGCCTTTTATGTGGGCTACCGTCTTATGGGCGTGTTGGGCATGATTCTGTTCCCCATTGCGTCAATTCTTATCAAGCAGCTATTTGAACTGTTCTCCGCACCACAGGCAAATACAAAAAAAGGCTGACGCACAGGCGTCAGCACATTCCATAGATTTGTTACAGATAGATGATCAAAAGCCCCACCAGCACCCCCGCCAGAGCGGCAAAGGCAGGCGCCTTACTGCGCCACATGAGATTGGACTCCGGCAGCAGCTCGCCAAAAACCGCATAGAGCATGGCTCCCGCTGCAAACGAAAGGGCAAGGCACAGTCCAACGGGACTTGCCCGGCCAATGGCATAGCCCAGCACAGCGCCCAATACCGTAGGTGCGCCGCTGCCGGCGGTGAGCAAAATGGCCGTAGACTTTCTCATGCCGCCGGAAATCAGGGGCACGGAAACCGCCATGCCCTCCGGGATGTTGTGCAGGCCGATGACCACGGCGGCAAGCAGTCCGGCGGAGGCCGCCGTCGCCGCATAGGACGCGCCGATGACCATGCCCTCCGGCAGATTGTGCAGGGCAATGGCCGAGGCCATGATCAGCCCTGCAAGAAACAGCTCGGAACCGGCTGTCCGGCGCTCTTTTCTGCGGCAGAATGCGGCGTCAGCTCCGCCTTTTTGTCTGTTCTGGCCGGAAAAAGGATTTGCGCGGGGGGATTCATCCAGCAGCCGGTTAAGACCATAGACCGCAATGAATCCCACTGCAATGCCCCAGACGGTGAGCAGAACCCTGACGGCTGCGGAAAAATCCAGTGTATCCAGCGCCTCAATGACCATGTCAAAGCAGACGATGCTGAGCATCACGCCGCCGGCAAAGCTCAGCAGCAGACTGACGGTTTTGGCGGAGTTTTTGTGGAACAGCGCGCCCACAATGCCTCCAAGTCCGGTACCGCCGACGCCTGCCAGTGTCGTCACAAAAAGGATGTGCAAAAAATCACGTTCCATGGTTGGCCGTCTCTCCCCCATTGCTTGTCTGTCACATCATACGCGGTGTCCGGACGGCCACAGAACAAAAATTATCCCTGAGGGTCAAAGGGTTGGGGCTTTTCCCTGCGCAGGCCGAAGCGCCACTCGATGGCGTCTGCAATTCTGCCGCAGGCATTGCCGTCGCCGTAGGGATTGACGGCCTTTGCCATGGTATGATAGACGGCGGGATCGTCCAGAATCTCTCCGGCCAGTTTGACAATCTGCTTCTGCTCCACGCCGGCCAGCTTCACCGTTCCGGCTTTTACGGCCTCCGGCCGCTCCGTCTCCCGGCGCAGCACCAGAACCGGCTTGCCCAGCGCAGGTGCTTCCTCCTGCAGGCCGCCGGAGTCCGTCATGACCATATAGCAGCGCGCCATCAGGTTGTGCATCTGCACCACGTTGACCGGGTCGATCAGATGCACACGGGGAATATCTGCCAGCATTTTGAACACACATTCCCGCACCGCCGGGCTGAAATGCACCGGGTAGACCACCTCCGTGTCCGGATGGGTCAGAACGATCTGGCGGATGGCCGCCATGATCTGCTCCATAGGCTCGCCATAATTCTCCCGGCGGTGGCAGGTTACAGCAATGACCCGCCGTGCAGAAAAGTCCAGCGCGTCCAACTCCGGCACGCCGAATCGGTAGCTGTCCCGAACCGTGGTCTTCATGGCGTCGATGACCGTATTTCCGGTAACAAAGATCTCGCCCCGGATGCCCTCGGCGCGCAGATTGGCGGCGTTGGCCTGGGTGGGCGCAAAGTGCAGCTCCGCAATGTCTCCCACCAGGGTGCGGTTCATTTCCTCGGGGAAGGGCGAATACTTGTCCCAGGTGCGAAGTCCGGCTTCCACGTGCCCCACGGGAATCTGGTGGTAAAAGGCCGACAGCGCCCCGGCAAAAGTGGTGGTGGTATCGCCGTGTACCAGAATCAGATCCGGTCTGGCCTGCTCCAGCACTGCGTCCATGCCCTGCAGAGTACGGCAGGTAATGGAAGAAAGGGTCTGCTGCTGCTGCATAATATTCAGGTCAAAGTCCGCCTTGAGCTGAAAGACCTCCATGACGGAGTCCAGCATCTGGCGATGCTGCCCGGTCAGACAGCAAAGGCTACGGATTCCTGTCCGTCTGCCCAGCTCCATAACCAGAGGCGCCATTTTTATGGCCTCCGGCCGGGTGCCGAAGACGGACATCACACACAGCTTATCCTTCATTTTTATCCTCTTTGTCCTCTTTCTCCACGTTTCCGTCCTGCTGACTGCCATGCCCGTGCTTGCGGTTGTCATTAAAAATCAGCGTCATGCCGATGGCGCCCACCACCAGTACCGCCCCCAGCAGCACCAGGGTGCGCATTTCTCCCGAGGTGGTCAACAGCACCGCCGCCAGTCCCAGAATCCCCGCCAGCATATAGGCAATGGCCACGGACTGCTTCTGGCTGAAGCCCATGTCGATGAGCCGGTGATGCATATGGCCTCTGTCCGCCTGCATGGGATTTTTTCCGTGGGCGATCCGTCGAATGACGGCAAAGCAGATGTCAAAAATGGGTACGCCCAGCAGCAGGAACGGCACGGCAAAGGAAATCACGGCGTAGAATTTGAACAATCCCTGTATGGAGACTGTGGCCAGCACGAAGCCCAAAAAGGTGGAGCCTGTGTCGCCCATAAAAATCTTGGCCGGATTGAAATTGTAGGGCAAAAAGCCCAGACACGCGCCCATGAGCGCCGCCATGATGATGGCCAGATTCCCCTCGCACACCAGCAGGGCAATGACCAGCATACTGGCGCAGGAGATACACGACACGCCGCAGGCCAGTCCGTCCAATCCGTCGATAAAGTTGACGGCGTTGGTAATGGCCACGATCCAGATAATGGTCACAGGGATGGAAAAGACCCCCAGATCAATATAGGCCGAAGCACCGGTGCCGAAAGGATTGGTGAGATACTGGATTCTGCAGTTTCCGTAGAACACCACAATACAGGCGGCGCAGATCTGCACAAGAAACTTCAAGGTTGCCCGCAGGGTGTAGATGTCGTCAAACACACCGAGAATGACGATCACGATGGCGCCGAGCAAAATGCCCTGCATGGGGCGGTCGATTTGCTTCATAAACAGCAAAACAGAGAGGAAGAACGCAAGGAAGATCCCCAATCCGCCCAGCCGGGGAATGGGTACGGTGTGCATCCGCCGGTCGTCCTTGGGCACATCCATGGCGCCGATCTTCTGCGCCACCACCTTGACCAGCGGGGTAATGCCAAAGACAATGAGGGCGGCCACCAGTGCAGTGGCAGCTACACGCAGGATAAAATTTACATCTAATGTCATCTGTCTGTCCTCTGATTCGATGATCTGACAAGCAATTCGCACAAGAGCCTGCGGACGGCCTGAACGCGGTCAAAAAACCGGCGTGCCCCGGAAGCCCGGCAAACCGCCGCGAATCACTTCGCCACAAAGCCTACCTTTTTATATACTTTCCGCAGGGTCTTCTGGGCGATGTATTCGGCCTTCTGTGCGCCGGCTCTGCACACATCCTGCAAATAGGCCTTGTCCGCAATCAGGCGGGTGGCCTCCTCCCGGATGGGGCGCAGCAGCTCCACCACAGACTCACCCACGGCGGTCTTGAAGCTGCCGTAGCCCTGCCCGGCAAATTCGGTCTCGATCTGCGCAAAGGTTCTGCCCGTGGCGCAGGAATAAATGGTCATCAGGTTGGAAATGCCCTTTTTGTTTTCCGGGTCGTATCGCACACAGGCGTCACAGTCGGTAATGGCGCGCTTAAACAGGCGCATAATGTCCTCCGGCTTATCCATCAGGGTCACTCTGCCCGGATCGTCATTTTCTGACTTGGACATTTTGGCCTCGGGATTTGCCAGACTCATGATCCGCGCGCCGACCTTGGGGATGTAGGGCTCCGGCACCTTAAACACGTCGCCGTAGATGTGGTTAAAGCGGTTGGCAATGTCCCGCGTCAGCTCCACATGCTGCTTCTGATCCTCCCCTACCGGCACATAGTCCGGCTGGTAGAGCAGAATGTCCGCCGCCATCAGAGACGGATAGGTAAACAGGCCGCCGTTGATGTTGTCTGCATTTTTGGCGCTCTTATCCTTAAACTGGGTCATGCGGCTCAGTTCGCCGAACATGGCGTAGCAGTTCAGCACCCAGCCCAGCTCCGCGTGCTCGTGGACATGGCTCTGGATGAACAGGGTGTTCTTCTCCGGGTCAAGGCCGCAGGCGATATACTGGGCAAGCTGCTCCAACGTTCTGCGCCGCAGATCGGCCGGGTTCTGCCGCACGGTAATGGCATGCAGATCGGCCATAAAATAGTAGCAGTCAAACTCGTCGGCACGCTCTTTCCAGTGCTTGATCGCCCCCAGATAACTGCCCAGGGTCAGATCCCCGCTGGGCTTGATGCCCGAGAGCATGACTTTCTTTTCTTCCATATCAGTTCCCCCTAAAACAGGCGTAATTTTCTGAAATTCATCTTATTCTATCACAATTACCATCAAAAGGCAACTGCAATTCCCCTTTACATTTTTCCCGTTTTTGTTATAATAACAAAAATGGCTATATTTGGAGGAAAAGCGACATGGATTACGAAAAGCTGGCGCAGCTTCTGTTTCCCAATATCACAAAAACGCCGGAGGATTTGGAGATACAATACCCTCCCCGCAATCTGCCGGAGGGCGCGCGGGTCACGCGCTTTGCTCCCAGTCCCACAGGCTATCTGCACATCGGTGGGCTGTTTGGCGCACTGACGGACGTGCTGACCGCCAAAGCCAGCGGCGGCGTTTCCTATCTGCGCATTGAAGACACGGACAAAAAGCGGGAAATCGACGACGGCGTGTCTGCCATTATAAACGGCTTTGCAGATTTCGGCGTCCGCTTTGACGAGGGTGTCACCGGCTTCGGCACGGAATCCGGCGCCTACGGCCCCTATACCCAGAGCCACCGGGTGGAAATCTATCACATCGTAGCCAAGTCTCTGGTGCAAAAGGGGCTGGCCTACCCCTGCTTCTGCACTGCCGAAGAACTCACGGCACTGCGGGAACAGCAGGAGGCCGACGGCGCCCTCATCCGGGGCTATTTCGGCAAATATGCCAAGTGCCGCGACCTGACACTGGAGCAGATCGAGGAAAACCTGCGGGCGGGAAAGCCCTATGTGCTTCGCTTCCGCTCCAGCGGCAGTGAAGATCGCCGCATCTGCTTTGACGACGTGATCCGTGGAAAGATCGAGATGCCGGAGAACATCATCGACGAGGTGCTTCTCAAATCCGACGGGATCCCCACCTATCATTTCGCCCATGTGTGCGACGACCACTTTATGCGCACCACCCATGTCATCCGGGGCGAGGAATGGCTCTCCTCCGTGCCAAAGCATCTGGCGCTGTTCCGCGCCTGCGGATACAAGCCGCCCAAGTACGTCCATACGGCGCAGGTCATGAAGATCGACGAGACGGACGGCGCCAAGCGCAAGCTGTCCAAGCGAAAGGATCCCGAAGCCGCCGTCAGCTACTTTGTGGAAAAGGGCTTCCCCAAGGAGAGCCTCATTGAGTACCTGCTGACCCTGCTCAACTCCAACTTTGAGGACTGGCGGCGGGCAAACCCCACAGCCGACGCCATGGACTTCCCCTTTAACCTGAAAAAAATGAGCTCCAGCGGCTGCCTGTTTGATCTGCAGAAGCTGACGGACGTGAGCAAAAACGTCATCTCCCACATGGACGCCGAAACCGTCTATGCGCGGGTCAAGACCTGGGCGCAGACGTACGATCCGGACTTTGCCGCCCTGCTGTGCGCCGACGCCGCCTACAGCACCGCCATTCTGAACATCGACCGGGACGTCCCCAAGCCCCGCAAGGACATTGCCAAGTGGGAGGACGTGCCCGACTACCTTTCTTATTTCTTTGACAGCCGCTTTGTCCCCTCCTATGAATTGCCCCAGCACGTCACTGCCGCAAGCGCCAAGGCCATCGCAGAAGCTTATCTGCCCGTCTATGACCCGTCAAAGGACAAAGACGGCTGGTTTGCCCGGGTCAAATCCATCTGTCCCGCTCTGGGCTACTGCCCGGAGGTCAGGGAATACAAAAAGAATCCCCAGGACTATCCGGGTCATGTGGGCGACGTGTCCACCGTCATCCGGCTGGCCGTCACCGGACGCACCAACACCCCCGATCTGTGCGCCATTATGCAGCTTTTGGGCAAAGAGCGGGTACGCTCCCGTCTGTGCGCCTTTGCAGCCCATTTCTAAAAAATACCGGGGCAGACACGTTTCCGTGCCTGCCCCGAAATTTACTCCAGATCCCGGTATGACAGAAGCAGCTCCGATACCTCCCGGACAAAGCGTGCGTGGTCGATATCCAAAACCACAAAGACGTTTTTATCCGGGAATTTTTTGTCCGAATACAGGTCGGTCACGGTCTTGCCGTTGGTGCAGCCGCCCCGGGTCTCCACCCGCACGCCTGCCATTTTTCCGTCAAACATATCCGGCCTTGCGGCGTACATGACCGCCACCACATCGTGGAGCTTGACGCCCGTACCATGCTGAGTCTGCAACGGCGCCTGCAGGCTGTCGTGAAACAGTCTGCCCACGGTGGTGCCGCCGGCCTTGACCGCCAGCAAATCCTCCTCCATAAAATAGGCCTTCATGGTCACGTCCAGGCCGCACATGACCAGCGGAATTCCCGCCTGGAAGACCGCGCTGGCCGCGTCCGGGTCGGCATAGATGTTGTATTCGGCAGCCGGGGTACGGTTGCCTGCCCCGGCAGAACCGCCCATAATGACGATGCGGGCGAGGTATTTTTTCAGATCCGGGTATTTCACCAGCGCCGTAGCCACATTGGTTAAAGGCCCCGTGGCGATCAGCTCCAGCGCACCCTCATAGCGCACAGCCGCCCTGTATAAGGCGTCCCATGCCTTTTCCGTCACCTCGGGATACCGCTCCGGCAGAGGCAGCTCCACGCCTCCCAGTCCGTTCTCCCCATGGTAGCGGTAACCGGTCTCCAACTCTTTGCGCCAGGGTTTCTCCGCTCCCTGATAGACGGGATAGTCCGTGCCCATGAGACGGTTCAGGCGCAGGGCGTTGCGGTAGGTCTTTTCCAGCTCCACATTTCCCGCCACGGCGGAAATGCCCACGATCTCCAGTTCCGGCAGGCCGTTGGCGCACAAAATTGCCGCCGCGTCGTCGGTGCCGGTATCACAGTCCAGCCAAACAAAATGCTTGTCCATGATTACCTCCCATAAGTCTGCACGGCGCTGCACAGCAGATCCACAAAGCCCTGCCTGTCCAGCCCCATGATGCACCGCGCATTGGGCGCGTTGCCCGTACTGCCGTTCACGTCTCCCACGGTGGCGCCGCGGCAGAATTCTCCCTGGGTCTCGATCTGCACATACAGTTCGCGCATCTGGAACAGTTCCGGGGCAATAAGCGCCGCCGTGGCCACCGGGTCGTGGAGCGGCGCGCCGGCATAGCCCCGCTGGCGGTGGAATTCAAAGAAAAACTCGATCCAGTCTGCCACCACAGAGGCCACATGATTCCCCAGGGCACGGATGCGGTCGATATCCTGCCGATAAATCAGCGCCTGCTCCGTCACATCCAAGCCGGCCATCAGAATGGGCACGCCGGAGCGGAACACCATGTCTGCCGCCTCCGGGTCGGCCAGAATGTTAAACTCGGCAGCCGGTGTCCAGTTTCCGTGGCCGATGCCACCGCCCATCATGGACACCTGCGCCACCTTGTGTTTCAGTTCCGGATGCGCCAGCAGAAAGCCGGCTGTATTGGTCATGGGGCCGGTGGAAACGATGGTCACCGGCCGGTCGGCGCTGCGGATGGTCTGCGCCATGAGTTCAATGGCTGACAGGTCGCTGATGGGATAGGCCGGTTCCGGCAGCGCCGGGCCGTCCAGCCCGGATTTTCCGTGTACCGACGGAGCGTTCATGGGCACTTCCGTCAAAGGCCGTGCCGCGCCCTTTCCGATGGGTACGTTCATATCCAGCAGAGTACACACCCGCTGGGCGTTGTAGGTGGTCTTTTCCACCGTCTGATTGCCGCCGCAGGTAGTTACCGCCAAAACATCGATCTTCTCGCTGGCATTGGCCAGCAGCAACCCGATGGCATCGTCATGCCCCGGGTCGCAGTCCATGATGACAGGGATTCTATTCTCCATAGGCACTCCTTTCTCCACTATTTTTATTTTACCAGCAACAGCCAAAGAGTGCAACCCCCACTTGGGCAAAGTTGCCCTTGAAAAAGGCGCAAACTATGCTACAATACAATTAATTCAAGGAGGGATTCCCATGAAACAGCTTGAACCTTATATGGAATATGCCGTGTCTCAGACCGTTGCACTGCTGGCCATTGACAGTCCCAGCGGCTACACGGAGCAGGCGTCGCAGTATGTATGTAGCGCCTTTTCCGCCCTCGGATGCCCTGCCCGGCGCACGGCAAAGGGCGGTGTTCTGGCCGATCTGGGGGGCGAAGACACGGAAAACGCCCTGCTGCTGGAAGCCCATGTGGATACTTTGGGCGCCATGGTGGCGGAGATCAAGTCCAACGGTCGCCTGCGTCTGACTCCCATCGGCGGTATGAACGCCAACAACGCCGAAGCAGAGAACTGTAAGATCATGACCCGCAGCGGCAGCATCTACACGGGCACATTCCAGTTGTCCAACGCCTCTATCCATGTCAACGGCGACTATGACGCCACCGGGCGCAAATTTGAGGTCATGGAGGTAGTACCCGATGAGGCGGTCTCCTCTCCCGAGGACGCCAAAAAGCTGGGCATTGCCGTGGGCGATTTTGTGTGCTTTGACCCCCGCACGCAGGTGACCGACTCCGGCTACATCAAAAGCCGTTTTCTGGACGACAAGCTGAGCGTGGGCATTCTGCTGGGACTTGCCAAGTATCTCAGGGATAACAGCCTTGTGCCCCGGCGCCGGGTCTATGTCCATGTGACGGTCTACGAAGAAGTGGGTCACGGCGGCTCGGCCTCCGTCCCCCAGGGCGTGACCGAGGCCATCAGCGTGGACATGGGCTGTGTGGGCGACGGACTGCAGTGTACCGAGCGGCAGGTCTCCATCTGCGCCAAGGACAGCGGCGGCCCCTACAGCTACGAGATCGTAAATGGGCTGGTTGCAGCAGCCCAGGCTGCCGGTGCGGATTACGCCGTGGACATCTATCCCCACTACGGTTCCGATGTAGAGGCCACCCTGCGCTCCGGCTATGACGTGCGCCACGGCCTCATCGGCGCGGGCGTCTATGCCTCTCACGGCTATGAGCGCAGCCACAAGGAGGGCGTGCTCAACACCCTGAAGCTGTTGTGTTCCTACTGCGGCTGCTGAGTGCCGCAGTTTCACCCGCGACAATCATACGATAAAGGAGGGAACCTGTGATGCAGCTCATTTCTCTGGCGCTGAGCGAGGGCTTTGCCGACGCGAAGCTCATTTCCACCGATCAGATTCCTTTTAATGAAATGTTCCGGGACTTCTGCGCGGAAAACCTCTGCGGTCAATACGGCGTCAACTACGCCTGTCCCCCGGACTGCGGCACCTTTGCGCAGATGCAGCAGCGGGTGCTGTCAAAAAAACAGGCGCTGGTGGTGCAGTCTATCTGGGAAATCGAGGACTATATGGACACGGAGGCCATCAAGCAGGCCAAGGGCGCCCACAACGCCGCCATGCTGCGCCTGGTGAAGCAGATGCGCGGGCAAGGCGTGGACTGCTTTATGGCGGGCGCCAGCGGCTGCGCCCTGTGCAAGCCCTGCAAATGCAAGAATGCAGAGCCGTGCGCTTTCCCCGATCTGCGCTATTCGTGTATGTCGGCCTACTGCATCCATGTCAAACTGCTTGCAGACCGATGCGGCATGGAATACAACACACCGCCGGGACTTCTGGCCTTTTTCGGCATGGTGCTGTTTGATTAACAAAAGCGGTTTTCGCGCCTTCGGTCTGTCCGAAGGCGCGTTCTCTTTCCACGCTTTCTCCCACGCTGCAGCCTTTTCAGACAATTTCTGGATTCCTCTTGACAGATACCACAACATAAAGTATACTCTAATCGATATTTCTTTATCGAAACAAAAATATCGATTTCCGTCTTTGGCAATTCCGTGAGACTTGGACTGTCTCACGCCCGAAGGAGTGTGAACCGTGCCCATTCTGGAAAAAAACCATCCCCGTCAGATGTCCGATTCCTATCTCACGGCAGTGCTGATCGTCCTGTCCGGCGGTTTGCAGGACGCCTACACCTATTTCTGCCGGGGGCAGGTATTCGCCAATGCCCAGACCGGCAACATCGTGCTTATGAGCGCCCAACTGGCCTCCGGCCAATGGCTGCGTGCCGTGCGCTACCTCATTCCCCTGCTGTGCTACGTCGGCGGCACTGTGGCGGCGGAAATGATCCACACCCGTTTGGGCAGATCCCGGAAAGTCCATTGGCGGCAGTTGTGTCTGCTGGGCGAGCTTCTGGTGCTGCTCGTTGTGGGATTTCTTCCGCAGGATCTGAACATTCTTGCCAACGCCATGGTCTCCTTTGCCTGTGCCATGCAGGTGCAGGCGTTTCAAAAGGTACATGG
The DNA here is from genome assembly GCA_029003235.1 of Bacillota bacterium. Taxonomy (GTDB): domain Bacteria; phylum Bacillota; class Clostridia; order Oscillospirales; family Oscillospiraceae; genus JAFRPC01. Next base: position 13,641 of record JAQYBZ010000034.1, on the reverse strand, counting down.
CTACCGCTACGCCAGCACCATGTGCATCGGCAATCTGCGCTCCGGCACGGCGGCTCTGTGTGATTTCTTCCGAACCCGCGACCGGGCGGATCTGCACCGGGGTCTTACCTATTTTGCCGTGATCGTCATCTTTGCCGTGGGCGCGGGCGTGGGCTATGCCGCCACGGCATGGCTGGGGCAGTATGCCATCTGGGTATCCTGCGGGCTGCTGCTGGCAAGCTGCTGTATTCTGTTCATCCGTTCGGAAGCCTGACGGCTTTTCATAGAAACCAATGCGGCCCGTCCGCAGTACAAAAAGGAGTTTTTTATGGCTACAAAAATCACAGTCATCGGCGCGGGCAGCGTAGGCGCTGCCGTCACCAACGACATTATGGTGCAGGGCATTGCCAGCGAGGTCGTGCTCATTGACATCAACAAGGAAAAGGCCTTTGGCGAGGCGCTGGACGTGTATCAGGGCGTACCCTTCTGCTCCCCTGCCACCATCCATTCCGGCGACTACGCCGACGCTGCCGGTTCCGACATTGTCATCATCACCTCCGGCGTCCCCCGCAAACCGGGGCAGACCCGTCTGGAACTGGCACAGACCAATGTGGATATTCTCAAGCAGATCACGCCCCAGATCGTACAGGCGGCTCCCGACGCCATCTATATTATCGTGTCCAACCCCGTGGACATTCTGACCTATGTGTTTACCCGGATTTCCGGTATCCCCGAGTCCCATATCATCGGCTCCGGCACGGTGCTGGATACCAGCCGTCTGCAGTCGGAGCTGGCGCGCCGCTTCCGCATCAGCCCCAAAAACGTCCACGCCCATGTCTACGGCGAACACGGCGACAGCTCTTTCGTGCCCTGGTCGCTGGCCATGATCGCCAACAATCATATTGCCGACTATAAGCTCCGCATTGCAGCGGATAAGCCCCTGCTTTGGAACGACGACTACGAGGAAGTGGAGCAGTTCGTGCGCACCTCCGGCGCGCAGGTCATCAAGGCCAAGGGCGCCACGTTCTACGCCGTGGCCATTTCCGTCTGCCATATCTGCAAGTGCATCCTCAACGGCGCAGGCACCGCTCTGACCGTCTCATCCATGATGCACGGGGAGTACGGCGTGGAAGATGTGTGCCTGTCCACATTGGCGCTGGTGGGCAAAAACGGCCTTCACACCAAGATCGTGACGCCGCTTAACGAGGAGGAGACCCGGAAAATGCAGACCAGCGCCAAAAAGCTCCGGGAGATCATCGACGGACTGGACATTTAAGGAGGGTTTTTAATGGATTACCGTTTGGAGCACGACTCCATGGGCGAGGTACGGGTACCCGCCGACAAATACTGGGGCGCCCAGACCCAGCGCTCCCATGAGAATTTCCCCATCGGCGTAGGGCTGGAGACCATGCCCCGTGAGATCACCCATGCCTTTGGTATTCTGAAACAAGCGGCGGCCATGGCAAATCACCAGCTTCTGCCCCAGCGCATGACCGACGAAAAGTTGGACGTGATCTGCCGTGCCTGCGACGAGGTCATCAGCGGCAGTCTTAACGACCACTTTCCTCTGGTGGTGTGGCAGACCGGCTCTGGCACCCAGTCCAACATGAACGCCAACGAGGTCATTGCCAACCGGGGCAACGAGCTGGCCGGGAAAAAGCTGCTGCATCCCAACGACGACATCAATATGTCCCAATCCTCCAATGACACCTTCCCCACCGCCATGCACATTGCGGCAGTGACAGCCATGGAAGATCAGGTGCTGCCCGCCATTGACCGGCTGTGCGACACCTTCCGCCGGTTGGAGGCGGAACACGAGGGCATTGTAAAGTCCGGGCGCACCCATTTGCAGGACGCCACGCCCATTACCTTCTCTCAGGAGATTTCCGGCTGGCGCGCCAGTCTGGAGCGGGACAAGGCGCTGCTGGAGGCGTCCCTACCTGCCTTGAAAGAGCTGGCGCTGGGCGGCACCGCCGTAGGCACCGGCCTCAACGCCCCCAAGGGCTTTGACACCAAGGTGGCCGAGGCCGTCTGCCAGCTTACGGGCAAGGCCTTTCAGACCGCGCCCAACAAATTCCACGCTCTGACCTCCAAGGACGAGCTGGTCTTCGCCCACGGCGGACTGAAAGCCCTGGCCGCTGATCTGATGAAGATCGCAAACGACGTGCGCTGGCTGGCCTCCGGCCCCCGGGACGGTCTGGGCGAGATCACCATTCCCGAAAATGAGCCCGGCTCGTCCATTATGCCCGGAAAGGTCAACCCCACCCAGTGTGAGGCCCTGACAATGGTCGCCGTACAGGTCATGGGCAACGACGCCGCCGTGGGCTTTGCCGCCTCACAGGGCAATTTTGAGCTCAACGTCTTTATGCCTGTGCTGGCCTATAACTTCCTCCAGTCCGCCCGGCTGCTGGCGCAGGCCATGGACTCCTTTAACCGGAACTGTGCCGTGGGAATTCGTGCCAACCGGGAAAAAATGGCGCATAATCTGCACAATTCTCTGATGCTGGTCACGGCGCTGAATCCCTATATTGGCTATGAAAATGCGGCAAAAACCGCAAAAAAGGCCTATCGGGAGAACATTTCCCTGAAAGAAGCCTGTGTAGCGCTGGGTTTTTTGACAGCGGAGCAGTTTGATCAGGTGTTCCACCCGGAGCAGATGGTCTAGGCAAAAGGAGACAGTTATGACATATTCTTATTTCCCCGGCTGCACGCTGAAAACCAGAGGCAAGGCGCTGGATCACTGGGGTCGGCTGTCCATGCAGGCGCTGGGCGTCACCCTGCAGGAGCTGCCTCAGTGGCAGTGCTGCGGTGCGGTGTATCCCCAGGCGAAAGACGAGATCGCCACCCGCCTGTCCGCCGTGCGCGCTCTCATGGCCGCCCGGGAGCTGGGTCAGCCCCTTGTGACCCTCTGCTCTGCCTGCCACCACGTCATCAAGCGCGTCAACCGGGATATGGCGGAAGACGCCCGGATCGCCGACGCGGTCAACCGCTATTTGCAGCCTGAAACGCCCTATCACGGGGAAACGAAAGTGCTGCACTATCTGGAGGTTTTGCGCGACGAGGTGGGCTTTGATAAGCTGCAGCAGCAGGTCTCCCATCCCCTGCGTGGGCAAAAGATCGGCGGCTATTACGGCTGCATGCTCCTGCGTCCCAGCCGGGAGATGGGCTTCGACGACCCGGAAAATCCCTCGATTCTGGAGGACTTTCTGGCGGCGTTGGGAGCAGAGCCTGTGAAATACGCCCTGCGCAACGAATGCTGCGGCGGCTATGTCACCGTGGAAAACCGGGCCTTTGCCGCAGATCAGGCGCAGAAGGTGCTGGACAACGCCGCTGCCTGCGGGGCGCAGGCGCTCATTACCGCCTGTCCTCTTTGCCTGTACAATCTTCAGCACGGCAGCCGCGGCGGCCTGCCCGTGTATTACTTCACCGAACTGCTTGCCCTGGCGCTGGGCTTAAAGGAGGCAGACGAATGAGCGATCTGATGCAAACCGTACAGCGCATTTCCGGCGTCAATCCCCGCAAGTGCATGAAATGCGGAAAATGCACGGCCTCCTGTCCGGCCTATGACGAGATGGAATACCATCCCCATCAGTTTGTGGACATGGTGGCCTCCGGGCGCGTGGACGAGCTGCTCCGCTCCAAGGGCATTTATGATTGCCTGAGCTGCTTTGCCTGTGTGGAGCGCTGCCCCCGCAGCGTGGAGCCTGCCGCTCTCATCGAAGCGGTGCGGGTGGCGGTCCTCCGGGAGCAGGGCTGCAACCACCTGAAGCCCCAGCAGATCCCCCAGCGGCTGGACGAAGACCTGCCCCAGCAGGCCATTACCGCAGCCTTTCGCAAATACAGCAAGTGAGGTGACAGCAGATGCAGAGAATCGGTGTATTTGTATGCTGGTGCGGCAGCAACATTGCCGCAACGGTGGACGTACAGGCAGTCTCTGACGCGCTGGCGCAGGAGCCGGGCGTGGTACTGTCCACCAACTATCAATATATGTGTTCTCAGGCCGGACAGGAAATGATTCAGTCCGCCATCCGGGAGCATGGTCTGACCGGGGTGGTCATCTGCTCCTGTTCCCCCCGGATGCATGAGGCCACCTTCCGCAAGGCCTGCCAGAAGGCAGGTCTGAACCCCTATATGGTGGAAATCGCCAACATCCGGGAGCAGTGCTCCTGGATTCATAAAGAGAAAGCCACGGCCACGGAAAAAGCCATTGCGCTGGGCAAGGCGGCCGTGGCCAAGGTGCATCTCAACGCGCCACTTACCGCCGGGCAAAGCCCCGTCACCAAGCGGGCGCTGGTCATCGGCGGCGGCATCGCCGGCATCCAGACGGCGCTGGACATCGCCGATGCGGGCTTTGCCGTGGACATTGTAGAAATACAGCCCACCATCGGCGGCAATATGGCGCAGATCGACAAGACCTTCCCCACCCTGGACTGTGACGCCTGTATCCTGACGCCGAAAATGGTAGATGCGGCGCAAAACGACAAAAATCATATTCTCTCCTACTCCCAGGTGGAGCAGGTACAGGGCTTTGTGGGCAACTTTACCGTGACCATCCGCAAAAAAGCCCGGTATGTGGACGAGACCAGGTGTACTGGCTGCGGGTTATGCACGGAAAAATGCCCTCAGAAAAAGGTGCCAAATGAGTTTAATCTGGGCATGGACAACCGCCGCGCCATCTATATTCCCTTTGCGCAGGCCGTGCCCAAGGTGGCGGTCATCGACCCCAACTACTGCACCATGCTCAACACGGGAAAGTGCGGCGTCTGCTCCAAAATCTGCACGGCGGGTGCCATCAACTATCACCAAAAAGACGAGCTCATCACCCGTCAATACGGCGCCATTGTGGCCGCTACGGGCTTCAACCCCATTTCCATGGAGAAATTTGACGAGTACGCCTACAGCCAAAGCCCCGACGTGGTCACATCTCTGGAGTTTGAGCGTCTCATGAACGCGGCAGGCCCCACCGGCGGCGTTTTGCTGCGACCCTCCGACGGGCAGCATCCCCACACGCTTGTATTTGTCCAGTGCGTCGGCTCCCGGTGCGACGGTGGGGAAAAGGGCAAACCCTACTGCTCCAAGATCTGCTGTATGTACACGGCCAAGCACGCCATGCTCACCCGGGAAAAGTACCCGGACACGGAGGTCTATGTGTTCTATATCGACGTGCGCACACCGGGCAAGAACTTTGACGAGTTCTACCGCCGCGCCGTGGAGGAATACGGTGTACATTACGTCAAAGGCATGGTGGGCAAGGTGGTGCCGGAAAACGGCAAGCTCCATGTGCAGGCCTCCGATCTTCTGGGCGGACGCCAGTTACATATCGACGCTGATATGGTGGTGCTGGCAGCAGCCATCGAGCCGGACAAAAGTGCCCGGCCGCTGGCTACCATGCTCACGGCCTCCATGGATACCAACGACTTTTTCACCGAAGCCCACCCCAAGCTGCGCCCTGTGGAAAGCCCCACGGCGGGCGTGTTCCTCTCCGGCGTCTGTCAGGGACCCAAGGATATCCCCGAGACCGTAGCGCAGGCAGGCGCTGCCGCTGCCAAGGTCATCGGCCTGCTTACCAAAGATCATCTGACCTGCAATCCCTGCGTGGCACATTCCGATGAAGCCATGTGCAACGGCTGTTCTGCCTGCGAAAAGGTCTGTCCCTACGGCGCGATCACCTATGAAAGCAAGCCTTTCCGCGCGCCCGACCGCTCCACGGTGCTGCGCCGGGTGGCGCAGGTCAACCCGGCGGTGTGTCAGGGCTGCGGCGCATGTACGGTGGCCTGCCCCAGCGGCGCCATGGATCTGCTGGGCTTTTCCAATCAACAAATTCTGGCGGAGGTGGATGCCATATGCAAGTAACAACGGACTTCAAGCCCACCATTGTGGCCTTTTGCTGCAACTGGTGTTCCTATGCCGGTGCCGATCTGTCCGGCACCAACCGGCTTCAGTATCCGGCCAATGTGAAGATCATCCGGATTCCCTGCTCCTGCCGTATGAATCCCACCTTTCTGCTGCGTGCCTTTCAAAGGGGCGCAGACGGCGTCATTCTGTGCGGCTGCCATCCCGGCGACTGTCACTACACCACCGGCAACTACTACGCCCGCAGGCGCATGACCCAGCTCTTTTCCCTGCTGGATTTTCTGGGCATTGAGCGTGAGCGCACCCGGGTAGAGTGGGTCTCCGCTGCGGAGGGTGCAAAATTTGCGCAGGTCATGAACGACTTTGTGGCCACCGTCACCCGGTTGGGCAGAAACCGGAGATTGGAGGATCTGCGATGCAGGAAATGATTCGCAACAAGGCATTAGAGCTGCTGAAAACCGGTAAGGCGGATCGGGTACTGGCCTGGCGCCGCGGGGCGTTCTGCTACGATGTGACGCCCGCCCTGTTCACTGACCCGGAGCAGCTTCAAAAGGAACTGGTTTTTGATCTGTTCTGCGCCCCCAATCTGTCCAAAAGCCTGATTGCGGAGAGCAAAAAGCCCGGAAAAACAGCGGTCTTTCTCAAAAGCTGCGACAGCTATTCCCTTGCCCAGCTCTGCAAGGAGCATCGTGTAGACCGGGAAAAGGTCTACGCTGTAGGCGTGGAGTGTCACGGCACCTGTGACGGCGAGAGCCTTCGCGCGGCCGGAATCACCGCCCCCCTGCGCGCCCGCGCCGAGGGAGAAACCCTCGTTGTGGACACCCTCTACGGGGAAAAGACGGTCTCAAAGCAGGACGCCCTTCTGGAGCGCTGCCGCTGCTGTAAGAGCAGCCGCTTGGTAGACTGCGACGAGATCCTCGGCCGTCAGGGGGAAGAACACGACAGCACCCGCTTTGACGAGGTGCGCAGGCTGCAGGCCATGACCGCCCGGGAACGCTATGATTTCTGGCAGACGGAGCTGTCCCGGTGCATCCGCTGCAACGCCTGCCGCAACGTCTGTCCTGCCTGCAGCTGTGAGAAATGCGTGTTTGACAATCCCGCCTCCGGCGTGGAAAATAAAGGCGCAGCCAATTCCTTTGAGGAACAGCTTTTCCACATCATCCGCGCCTTTCATGTGGCCGGGCGGTGTACGGACTGCGGCGAGTGCAGCCGGGTGTGCCCCCAGCACATTCCTCTGCATCTGCTCAACCGGAAACTGATTCTGGACGCCAACGATCTGTACGGCGACTATCAGGCGGGCGCCGACCCCGACTCCCGGCCGCCCATGATGGCCTTTTCTCCGGACGATCCGGAGCCGGACGTGATCTATGGGAGGACGCAGCCATGAAAAAGCTCCCAATTTCTCAACTCAACGACCTGTTTTCCGCCATTTCCCGGCTGGAAACGCTCTATCTTCCCACGGACGCCGGCTTTGTTCCCTACAGCCCGGAGACGGCCATGACCCGGCGGGTCAACACGGGGCGCAGTCCCAAAGACCTGTTCTTCCCGCAGGTGGAGACCCTTATGGGCTTCCGCACCCGGGGGCAGAGCATCGAGCTGCTGGATCGCCGGGAAGAAACGAAACCCTTTGTGATTTTCGGCGTGCGCGCCTGTGACTGCCGCAGCTTTGACATACTGGATTCCGTGTTTCTTGCACCGCCGGAGGACACCTTCTACAAAAACCGCCGTCAGGCGGGCGTCATCGTCACCCTTGCCTGCAACCGGCCGGAGGAGACCTGCTTCTGCTCCAGCTTTGCCATCGACCCGGCGGAGCCTGCGGGAGACGTGAGCGCGTGGCAGACGGAAAACACGCTGTATCTGCGCGCCAACACGGAAAAGGGCGAGAAGCTGCTGGCGCAGCTTTCTCTGCTGCAGGACGCCGACCCGGAACAGATCGTTCCCTTACAGGAGCAGATTCGGCAGAGCGTAATGCGCCTGCCCATACAGGAGCTGCCGCTGGAGCAATTCGGCGCGGCGCATATGATGGAGCGCTTTTCCAGCGAAAAATGGGACGAGCTGTCCCAAAGCTGCCTTGGCTGCGGCTCCTGTACCTATGTTTGCCCCACCTGTCAGTGTTATGACATCAAGGAATTTACCGCGAACGGGGAAATTCAGCGCTACCGCTGCTGGGATAGCTGTATGTACTCCGATTTCACCCAGATGTCCGCAGGGCAGCCCCGTCCCACCCAGAAAGAGCGGTTCCGCCAGCGCTTCCTGCACAAGCTGTGCTACCATCCGGCCAACCACGGCGGCGAGTTTTCCTGCGTGGGCTGCGGCCGCTGCCTGCAAAAATGTCCCATCCATATGAACATCGTCAAGGTAATCCGGACGCTGGGAGAGGAGGACGCATGAGACACGATCCATTAATCCCCGATCTGGCGGTGGTGACGGAGATCCGCACCGATACGCCGGACGTAAAAACCTTCCGGGTGGCAGGGCTGGACGGGAAAAAGCCTTTTGTCCATATTCCGGGGCAGTGCGCCATGCTGTCTGTCCCCGGCGTGGGCGAGGCGCTGTTTTCCATTACCTCCTCCCCCACCGAGCCGGATTTTCTGGAATTTTCCATTAAAAAATGCGGCTGTGTGACGGCATGGCTCCATGAGATTCAGCCGGGACAGCAGATCACCCTGCGCGGCCCCTACGGCAACGGATTTCCCGTGGATACGGCCTTTGCCGGAAAAGATTTGCTGTTCATTGCCGGCGGCATCGGCCTTGCGCCTTTGCGCTCGGTGATCAACTATGTGCGCTGTTACCGCCAGCGCTACGGCACCGTGGACATCGTCTACGGCGCGCGCAGCAAGGAAGATCTGGTGGACAGCGAAGAAATTCTGACCCGGTGGAGCCGGGAGCCGGGCATCAACGTTCATCTGACCATCGACCGGCCGCAGCCGGATTGGGCCGGCCATGTGGGTTTTGTGCCCGACTACGTCAAGGAGCTGGGCTTCGACACGGGCAAGACCGTCGTCATGTGCGGCCCGCCGGTGATGATTAAGTTTACGCTGGCCGGACTGCTGTCGCTGGGCTTTTCCAAGGAGCAGATCTACACCACCTTTGAGCTGAAAATGAAATGCGCTCTGGGCAAATGCGGCCGATGCAACATCGGCGATAAATATGTGTGCAAGGACGGTCCTGTGTTCCGTCTGGATCAGATGGACACCCTGCCCGATGAATACTAAGGAGCAAAACGCCATGGAACAACTGGTAAATGTTTATCTCTACGGCAAGCGCTATGCCGTGCCCTCCGGCCTGACCATTATGGAGGCCATGGAGTACGCCGGCTATCAGCTTGTCCGGGGCTGCGGCTGCCGAAACGGTTTCTGCGGCGCCTGCGCCACCCTCTACCGCATCGCCGGAGACCGGGAGCTGAAAGCCTGTCTGGCCTGCTCCACAAAGGTGGAGGATCAAATGTATGTGGCGACCCTGCCTTTCTTCCCGCTGGTCAAGGCAGTCTACGACGTGGAAAAAATCAAGCCCTCGGAACAGATCATGATGCAGCTCTATCCGGAAATCTACGCCTGTGTGGGCTGCAATGCCTGTACCAAGGTCTGCCCGCAGGGGCTGAACGTCATGCAGTACATCGCCTATGCCCAGCGCGGCGAATACGAAAAATGCGCTGAGGAAAGCTTTGACTGCGTCATGTGCGGCATCTGCTCGTCCCGGTGTCCCGCCGGAATCTCTCACCCCCAGGTGGCCATGCTGGCGCGGCGGCTCAACGGCAAGTATCTCGCGCCCCACTGCGACCATCTGGACGAGCGCATCCGGGAGATTGCCGAGGGCAAGTATGAGAGACTTTTGCAGGAACTGATGGACAAGCCCGCCGAACAGATGCAAGAGCTTTACGACCATCGGGACATTGAGAAATAGGAGGAGCTGCCATGTATTCTGATCCTGTCATGCAGGCGTCCGCCCAAAAGGTGGCCGCCGCACGAGAAAAAAATATACAGCTCAATCCTCCCCGCATGAACGCGGAGGAGAAGGCCCAGCTTTTGAAGGCCTACCATCCGGACTACCGGGAAGACCAGTTTGCGTCTCTGCGCCTTGGGGCAAATCAGGGGCAGAAAGTCCCCAAAGAGTTGGCAGCCCTGCTGCAGGCAGGCTCTCGCCTGAACGGCCAGAGCATCGACCTCACCCAGCCGGACTATGACACGGACGTGCTCATCATCGGCGGCGGCGGCGCCGGCGCTTCGGCTGCCATTGAGGCTCATCAGGCGGGGGCAAAGGTGCTGCTGGTGACCAAGCTGCGTCTGGGAGACGCCAATACCATGATGGCGGAAGGCGGCATCCAGGCGGCGGATAAGCCCGGCGACAGTCCGGCGCAGCATTATCTTGACGCCTACGGCGGCGGCCATTTCGCCGCTCAGAAAGATCTGCTGTACAAGCTGGTGACCCAGGCGCCCGAAGCCATTGGTTGGCTTTCGGAGCTAGGCGTGGAATTTGACAAAGCGCCTGACGGCACCATGCTTACCACCCACGGCGGCGGAACCTCCCGCAAGCGTATGCACGCCGCGCGGGACTATACGGGAGCAGAAATCATGCGCACCCTGCGCGACGAGGTGCTCAACCGCGCCATTCCGGTAGTGGATTTCACCGCCGCCATTGAGCTGGTGAAGGACGAAGCCGGGCGCTGCGCAGGCGCGGTGCTTATGAACATGGAGACCGGCGAACGAAAGCTCGCCCGGGCAAAGACCGTGATTCTGGCCACCGGCGGCGCCGGACGGCTGCACTATCAGGGCTTCCCCACCTCCAACCACTACGGCGCCACCGCCGATGGCCTGATTCTGGGCTACCGGGCGGGGGCAAAGCTGCTGTATCCCGACACGTTACAATATCATCCCACGGGGGCAGCCTTTCCCGCCCAGATCTACGGGGCACTGGTAACGGAAAAGGTGCGCTCCGTGGGCGCCATGCTGGTCAACGCCGACGGCGAAGTCTTTATGAATCCTCTGGAAACCCGGGATGTGGCGGCAGCCTCCATCATCCGCGAGTGTACTGCCCGGGGCCACGGCGTGCAGACGCCCCAGGGTCGGGGCGTCTGGCTGGATACGCCGATGATTGAGATGAAAAACGGCGCGGGCACCATTGAAAAACGCATTCCCGCCATGCTGCGGATGTTTGCAAAGCATGGCATTGACATCCGTCAGGAGCCTATCCTGGTCTATCCCACCTTGCACTACCAGAACGGCGGCCTGAAGATCACCGACGACTGCCAGACGGACGTGGAGAACCTCTACGCCGCAGGCGAAGTGGTGGGCGGCATCCATGGCCGCAACCGGCTCATGGGCAACAGTCTGCTGGACGTGATCGTCTTTGGCCGCACTGCCGGCCACAGCGCCGCCGAAAAAGCCAAAAGCGTCACCTGCGGCAAGCTGACCCTTGCCCATGTGGAGGCCTTTGAGAAGGCGCGCAAAGCCACAGGCTGTACTGACGCCGCCGTGTCGCCCAAGCTGCTGCCGGTGTACAATTCTCTGGGCAAGGAGATCTGACCGTGAAACGCCGGATTCTCTGGATTACCCGTACCGCCGTGCTGCTTGCGCTGCTCCTTGGGGCGCAGTTCGCCACCCGCTCTTTGGGGCAGCTTGTCACAGGAAGCTGCGTCAACACCATTCTTGCCGTGGCGGCGCTGACCTGCGGCCTTTGGAGCGCCGCAGCCATTGCCCTGCTCTCCCCCTGGCTGGCCTTTTTACTGGGCATCGGCCCCCAGCTTGTACCCATCGTGCCCATGATCTGCGTGGGCAACGTCCTATATGTGCTGCTGCTGTGGCTGCTGGCCGGCAAGGGCTGTCTGTCCCTGTGGCGCGGGATTGCCGCCCTGTTGGCCGCCTCCTGTGCCAAGGCCTTAGGCCTGTATCTGCTGGTGGTACAGCTTTTGTGTCATGTGCTGACCCTCAGTGACAAACAGATTGCCAATTTTACCGCCATGTTTTCCTGGGCTCAGTTGGTCACGGCACTGCTGGGCGGTGCACTGGCGCTGGCCATCTCACCCATTCTATCCCGCGCGCTGCACCGTCAGCGCCCCTGACTCGGAGGTGTTACTATGCGGGGAATCCCCTCATTGATCACAGACATTCGCAAAAAGGTGTTTACGGAAGTGGCGCGCATGGCCTACGAGGGCGGAGATTACTCCAAGGCGGAGGATCTGCCCTATCGTATCGTACCCGGCGACAGCCCCCTGCACCGGGAATCCATTTTTCTGGAGCGCGCCATTGCCGGTGAGCGGGTACGGCTGGCCATGGGGCTGTCCATCCGCCCGGTGCAGACCCGCACACTGATGACAGAAGGTATGGATCACGCCGCCATCGCCCAGCAATACTACGAACCGCCTCTGATCAACATTATCCCCTATGCCTGCCACGTCTGCCCCACCAACCAGTACCGGGTGACGGAGAGCTGCCAGAACTGTCTGGCGGCCTCCTGCCAGAAGGTCTGTCCCAAAGGCGCGGTATGCTTCGTCAACGGCAAAAGCCACATTGACCCCGAGCTGTGCATCAGGTGCGGCAAATGCGCCAACGCCTGTCCCTACCACGCCATCATCCATCTGGAGCGCCCCTGTCAGGCGGCCTGCGGCATGGACGCCATTGGCATGGACAGTCAGGGACGGGCTGCCATCGATCAGGACAAATGTGTGGCCTGCGGCCAATGTCTGGTGAGCTGCCCCTTCGGCGCCATCGTGGACAAGGGGCAAATCTTTCAGGTCATTCGTTCCATTTTGCAGGGCGATCAGGTCATTGCCATCGTAGCGCCTGCCTTTATCGGCCAGTTCGGCAAAAATTCCACCCCTGAAAAATTCACCGGAGCCATGAAGCAGTTGGGCTTTGACCGGGTGGTGGAGGTCGCCGTGGGCGCAGATATGTGTACCATTGAGGAAGCCAGGGATTTTCTGGAACGTGTGCCGGAAAAGCAGCCCTATATGGCTACCTCCTGCTGCCCTGCGTGGCACGCTATGACGCACAAGCTGTTTCCGGCACAGGCGAAGAATCTCTCCATGACCCTGACGCCCATGGTCTTTACGGCCAGACTGCAAAAGAAGGAGCATCCCGGCTGCAAAGTGGTCTTTGTTGGCCCTTGTGCCGCCAAAAAACTGGAGGCCATACGGGAGGACATCCGTTCCGACGTGGACTTCGTGCTCACCTTTGAAGAGCTGCAGGGAATGTTTGAGGCCAGGGGCATCGATTTCTCCAACGTGGCCGAGGGCGAGCCTCTGCGGGAAGGCACAGCCGCCGGACGCGGCTTTGCGGTCTCCGGCGGCGTGGCGCAGGCTGTGGCTGACCTGATTCATGAGATTGACCCGGAGCGTACCGTGCCCACTGCCAGCGCAGACGGTCTGCGCCAGTGCCGGAAGCTGCTGACACTGGCCAAAGCCGGAAAGTATGACGGCTATCTGCTGGAGGGCATGGCCTGTCCCGGCGGCTGTGTGGCCGGCGCGGGCACTCTGCTGCCGGTGGAGCTCGCCTCTACGGTGGTGGGCAGGTATCAAAAAGAAGCCGACCACGCCATTCCTTTGGACAGCAAATACAGCGACGTAGGCGGCACGCTGGACTGACCGCGTTGACCCCTACCATAAAGACAGAAAAACCTGTGGAAAGCGCCCCTTTCGGGGTACGCTCCGGTTCTATGTCAATCGTTGGGGTAGAGATAATAAAAGAAACAATCGCAAGTCGTGTCGGGGTGAAAGCTCCGGCACGATTTTTATGTATGACAGAAGAGGATTCTGTTTCTGAAATTGCGGAAGTTACGCATTCCGAAGCAGACCCGTTTCAAAACTTTGGTCTT
>JAQYBZ010000033.1 GCA_029003235.1 Bacillota bacterium | reverse complement strand
TACAGGGTTTTATGGAGCTGTTACCCGGATTTGAACCGGGGACCTCATCCTTACCAAGGATGCGCTCTACCGGCTGAGCTATAACAGCATCACGAACAGCTTGTTTATTATACCAAATTTCCGCCGGATGTCAACCCTTTTTTCAAAAATCTGCGACATTTGCAGCAAAAAATATTTTTCACAAATTGAATCGCCAATGATTTACATTTTGCCCATAACATGCTAGAATTTTGTAGGTTGCAGTTGCCCTGTAGCGGTAACACTTCTCCCATTTTTCAGCGAGCGGGCGGGCGGCCTATCCGCCGGCAAATGCGCAACAAAGTCGAATGATATGAAGTCAAGATCGGAATAAAAAGAAATTTTGGCCCAATGTCGGTGGATTTATTGAGCAGTAAAGCGGTGAGCTCTTTGTAGTAGAATCCCAACGGATTTCAAAGCCAAGTTCACCAGTTCAAAAAACAGGAGGAAAATTATGTTTTGCCCAAATTGTGGTCAAAAGAGTGAAGGCTTGTTTTGCCCGAATTGTGGGGTAATGCTTCCAACAGAAAGAACTGTCGGCGAGAACGTAAAAACGTCAAAACCAAAAAGGAAAAGGCTGCTTTTTCCAATCATTCTTGGGACGATTCTGACAGTAATATGCGTAGGCCTTGTATTATCCGTCTATAGTCAGAAGTGCGCAGAGCACGCAGCTTGCAAGGCCATAACGGCTTGGATTGAAAATGACAGGGAGATCCTTTCTGAGTATGTATACCCTGCAATGCGAATCCTTATGTTGTACTATGTCGATGGCGAATCCAGTACCAATGTGGTTACAGATGTTGAGGTTCTAAGCGCTTCGAAAGAATCCAAGAAAGAACTGAAAGATGAACTTGCAAAGTTGGAATATTATTACGATGAGGAGATTCCCGGAACAGAGCTGTGGCATGTTCGGGTTTATATTACCTGGCAAAGATCCGGCTATGATGGCAATAGTTCAACTGAACATTGGGCTTCAGTTATGTGCATCCGTGGAAAATGGTATATTGTTGATATGCAATGAGAATCTATAAAAAGCTGCTGGAGTTTCACAAAAGTGATAACTCCGGCAGCTTTTCAGTGATACTGGAAATGAGTTTGGGTATATACCGGATTTTATGAAAAATCCACATTCGGCATAAAACAGGTATAATAATTTTCAGGTGGCAGCAGCATAGTCCGCTGCCGCCTTATCTATAACATGACGCCGGCGAGGTGGGATTGCCCGCACTCCGTCAAGGGGACGGTGGAAAAACGTTTTCATGGACGGCGTCTGCGCTGCGGCCGCTATCCGCTATTTACGCGGTCAAGGGCAGGCAGGCGACAAGGCTCCGCTGCACCCGGCGGGTGTTGTAGCAGTGGATGTAACTCTCCATCATGCATCATACAATAATTTGATATATCTGCAAACTACGGCGTTGCCGCGGAAGAATGCTTTCCCGTTCCTCCTTGACGTCTGACGCCCCAGACGGGGCGTCAGGCGGGCATATCAGCCTGTTACGGCGTGGAGACATAACAAATATCTACAGCAGTTTCCATGCGCTCGTGGAGCCTTTCTGCCCGCTGAAGGGAATCCGGGAATCAGAAGATGAGCTGCCACAGATAATACAGTACGCCGTACACCACGCTGGCAGCGGTGCCGTACACCAGCACCGGACCGGCAATGGTGAACATTTTTACGGCCAGACCCGTGACAAAGCCCTCGGCCTTAAACTCTACCGCCGGAGCTGCAATGCTGTTGGCGAAGCCTGTGATGGGTACCAGCGTACCGGCGCCGGCTACCTTGGCAATATCGTCATAGATGGAAAGTCCGGTGAGCAGCGCCGACAAAAAGACCAGACACACGGAAGTCAGTGTGCCTGCGTCGGGCTTTCCCATCCCCAGCGCGCACAGGCCGTTTTGAATTGCCTGTCCCAGTGTGCAGATCAGGCCGCCGATCCAAAAAGCATTGAAGCAGTTTTTCAGCATGGGAGATTTGGGCGACATCTTATCCACCAGCTTGCCATACTGTTCGTTTGTAAGAAACACACGATCACCTCTCAGTGCTAGTGTTTCCTCAACGGATACAAATATTCCAACTGCGGCATACAGAGGGTGTAAAAATAAAGCCCGTGCTGAAAAATCATTTTTTCAGCACGGACTGTTTTCTGTAACAGGGTGGATTACACCAGCTCGATGACAGCCATCTCTGCTGCATCGCCGCGGCGTGCGCCGGTGCGGGTCACTCTCGTGTAGCCGCCGTTGCGCTCTGCGTACTTGGGAGCAATCTCCTTGAACAGCTTATGGGCGACATCTTCCTTGGTAATGAAGGCCAAGGCTCTGCGGTAGGCAGCCAGATCGCCCTTCTTGCCGAGGGTGATCATCTTTTCTGCCACAGGCTGTACTTCCTTTGCTCTCGTGAAAGTTGTCTCCAGCTTTCCCTTCTCCAGCAGGTCGGTGGTGAGCTGACGAAGCATCGCCTTTCTCTGCGCACTGGTTCTGCCGAGTTTCCGAGTTCCGAACATTCGATTTCCTCCTTCTTAAAAGGTTCTATCTTAGTTGTTGTTGTTTGAGGAGTCCTCACTGGCCAAAGACAGATTCATCATCGCCAGCTTATTCTGCACTTCTTCCAGAGACTTTCTGCCCATGTTGCGCACACGCATCATGTCCTCTTCTGTCTTGGCGATCAGATCGGCCACGGTGTTGATGTTTGCACGTTTCAGGCAGTTAAAGCTTCTGACAGACAGATCCAACTCCTCGATGGTCAAATCCAGCATCTTGTTGCGGGAGTCGCTTGCGTGCTCCACAACGGTGGATTTGCTGGCAACGGCTTCACTCAGATCGGTGAACAGCGCCAGATGATCCGTCAGGATCTTTGCGCCCAGAGAAACCGCGTCTCTCGCGGAGATGGTGCGGTCAGTCCAGACCTCAAGGGTCAGTTTGTCGTAGTCGGTCATATTGCCTACACGGGTGTTTTCCACCGTATAATTGACTTTATAGACCGGTGTATAGATGGAATCGATGGCTATCACGCCGATGGGCATATTGGGCGTCTTGTTCCGATCCGCCGGGACGTAGCCTCTGCCATGGCTCAGTGTGATCTCCATATTCAAGGAAGCATCGGGACCAAGGGTGCAGATGTGCAGCTCCGGATTCAGGATCTCCACATCGGCGTCGGCCTTGATGTCACCGGCTGTTACCTCACATTCTCCAGCAGCATCAATGTAAACCGTCTTGATTTCGTCACAGTGCAGTCTGGCAATGATCCTCTTGATGTTCAGAACGATCTCTGTCACGTCTTCTTTCACACCGGGGATGGTGGAAAATTCGTGCTGGACGCCGGCAATCTTGATGGATGTGGCGGCGGTGCCGGGCAGAGAGGACAGAAGGATCCGTCTCAGAGAGTTGCCAAGGGTAGTACCGTAACCTCTTTCCAACGGCTCAACGATATATTTGCCATAGGAGCTATCCTCAGGAGAGTCGATACACTCAATACGCGGCTTTTCAATTTCTACCATTAATAGTTACCCTCCTTAATATTCTGCGAACCATTCGCATTGCGGTCAGTTTCAGCTTACCAATAGACGAGGGAAGCGTATTACTTGGAGTACAACTCGACGATCAGGTGTTCGGCGATCTCGAAGTCGATGTCTTCTCTTGCCGGCAGTGCAACGACCTTGCCCTGAAGGGTATTCTTGTCACGATCCAGCCACTTGGGGGTGGCGACAAAGGCGTCGTCCTCTTTCAGCTTCTTGAAACGGTTGTTCTGGCAGCTCTTCTCGCAGACGGCGATCACATCATCCACCTTGACCATATAGGAGGGGATGTTGACGCGCTTGCCGTTGACCGTGTAGTGGCCATGGTTCACAAGCTGTCTTGCCTCGCGGCGGGTGGCAGCAAAACCAAGGCGGTAAACCACGTTGTCAAGTCTGCGCTCAATGAGACTCAGCAGGACTTCGCCGGTGTTGCCTTCTGCCCGGGAAGCCTTCTCGTAATATGCGCGGAACTGCTTTTCCAGAATGCCATAGACGAACTTGACCTTCTGCTTCTCGGTCAACTGGGTGGCATATTCGGACTTTTTCGCTCTTCTCTGTCCGCCGGGGTTCTTCTTGGAAGTCTTGGAATAACCCATCACTGCAGGGGAAACGCCCAGCGTTCTGCAGCGCTTGAGGACAGGCTGTGTATTCTTTGCCATTTGATAATTCCTCCTTACTGATTAGACGCGGCGTCTCTTGGGGGGACGGCAGCCATTGTGGGGAATGGGGGTGACGTCCTTGATGGATACGACTTCCAGACCTGCGGACTGCAGTGCCCGGATTGCCGCTTCACGTCCCTGGCCGGGGCCCTTGACGTAAACTTCGACGGTCTTCAGCCCGCAGCTCTCGATGGCTGCCTTGGCGGCAGTCTCAGCGCACATCTGCGCGGCATAGGGGGTGGACTTTCTGCTTCCGCGGAAGCCCAGACCGCCGGAGGACGCCCAGGACAGTGCGTTGCCGTTGAGGTCTGTAATGGTGACCATGGTGTTGTTGAAAGAGGAGCGGATATGAGCGGCGCCCTTTTCAATGTTCTTGCGCTCACGACGGCGCTTAACAACCTTTTTTGCATTTGCCTTAGCCATTCAATATCCCTCCTTACTTCTTCTTATTGGCGATGGTCTTCTTCGGACCCTTGCGGGTACGGGCGTTGGTCTTGGTTCTCTGACCGCGGACGGGAAGACCTCTTCTGTGGCGGACGCCACGGTAGCAGCCGATCTCAGTCAGCCGCTTGATGTTCATAGCGACCTCGCGGCGGAGATCACCTTCGATGGTGTAGTTCTTGTCGATGACTTCACGCAGCGCGGCTTCCTGGCTCTCGGTCAGGTCCTTCACGCGGGTGTCGGGATCGATCCCGGCTGCTGCAAGGATGTCATTTGCGCTCTTTCTGCCAATGCCGTAGATATAAGTCAAACCAATTTCGACTCTCTTTTCACGGGGCAGGTCAATACCAGCAATACGTGCCATTCTTTATTCAGCACCTCCTATTAACCTTGTCTCTGCTTGTGCTTGGGATTTTCACAAATTACCATTACGCGGCCCTTGCGCTTGATGACTTTGCATTTTTCGCACATGGGCTTTACGGACGGTCTTACCTTCATACTGTTTAACCTCCATTTGAGACTGTGTCTCTATTTACTTCTCCATGTGATACGACCCAACGTCAGGTCATACGGTGACATCTGGACTGTCACCTTGTCACCGGGCAAGATCTTGATATAGTTCATTCTGAGCTTGCCGGAAATGTGTGCCAGAATGGTGTGCCCTCCGCCGATGTCCACGGAGAACGTTGCATTCGGCAATGCATCGGTTACGATGCCCTCAAGTTCGATTACATCGTCTTTGGCCAAGTTTACTTCCCTCCTTGGTTTTGACACTGGTAACTCTGGCTGAATGCGGCCAGATCCCTTCGTAATTCGCTATTGAGTACTTTGTCGCCGTTTGCGATCTTCTCGGCGACTCGGGAATCAATCCGAGCGACTCTGCGAACATGTTTCAGCTTTTTGCGTTTTGGATGTTCCAGCTTTCTTTCCTTGCCGTTGGCGATAAGGACGTACGCACCTTCCGTTCCGATCACATAGAACAGTTTTCCCTTATCCCGTCCGGCTATGGAAAGAATAATGTCCGATTTGGATAGTTCCATACTAGAGCCCCTCGGTGACGGTGAGGATTTCCGGCTCGCCGTCTGTAATGAGCACAGTATTTTCGTAGTGGGCGGACAGCTTTCCGTCGGCTGTAACAGTGGTCCAGCCATCACCGAGGATCCTGCAATCACAGGTTCCGGCGTTGACCATGGGTTCCACCGCAATGGTCATGTTACGGAACAGCCGGGGGCCCGGCCCTCTACGGGGGTCAACGTAATTCGGCACCTCGGGCTCTTCGTGCATGTGGGTTCCAACACCGTGTCCCACAAAGGCACGCACCACAGAAAAGCCGTTGGCCTCCACATAGGATTGTACTCCCCGGGAGATGTCGGAAATTCTGTTTCCCTGACGCGCGAATTGTATGCCCTCGAAAAAGCTCTGTCTCGTGACGTCGATGAGCTTCTGTGCCGCAGGTGAAATCTCCCCGCAGGCGAAGGTTGCGGCGCAGTCTCCATGGAAGCCGCCCCAATAGGCGCCTACGTCAACAGAAACAATGTCGCCCTCTTTCAGGACGCGTCCGCCGGGAATCCCGTGGATGATCGTATCGTTGACGGAAATGCAGGCGCTGGCAGGGTAGCCCTGGTAATGCAGAAAGGAGGGGGTTGCGCCCTGCGAAAGAATAAAGTCGTGTACGGCTTTATCGATTTCTCTGGTGGTAATGCCGGGTCTTACCATTTCCCCTGCCAAGGCACGGGCTGCCGCGGTAATTTTACAGGCCTTACGCATTATCTCCAGTTCGCTTTTTGTTTTGATAGAGATCATTGTGCAATCTCCAATGCCGCCAGAACGTCCCGGGTGACTGCTTCAATGGGCTGGTCTCCGTTGATGAGCTTCAGCTTTCCCAGCTTTTCATAAAAGCCTTTCAAAGCCTCGGTCTGCTCATGGAAGACCTTCAGCCGCTGACGCACGGTGTCGGGCGCATCATCCTTCCGGATGATCAGCTCGCCGCCACAGGCGTCGCAGACGCCCCCCGCTCTGGGCGGGTGTGCAGTGACATGATAGCTGGCGCCGCAGCTTGCGCAGACTCTGCGGCCGGTCATCCGGCGCTCAATCACTGCATCGTCAATCTCAATGGATAAAACACAGTCCATGCAGACGCCTTTGTCCTCCAGCGCCTGCGCCTGGGCAATGGTGCGGGGCACGCCGTCCAGAATAAAACCGTTTTTGCAGTCTTCCCGGGCGACCCGTTCCGCGACGATGCCAAGAATGACATCGTCGGGAACGAGCATACCGCCGTCCATGTACCGTTTGGCCTCCAGGCCGGTCTGTGTTTCGTTGCGAATGGCTTCGCGGAGAATGTTGCCGGTGGAGATGGTCGGGATCCGGAGCTTTGCAGCAATGATCTCGGCCTGGGTTCCCTTGCCGGCGCCCGGAGCACCCAAAAGAATCAGCTTCATAAACTGTTCCTCCGATTACTCCAAAAAGCCCTTGTAATGACGCATAAGCATCTGCGCCTCGATGGCCTGCACCGTCTCCAGCGCAACGCCGACCACGATGATGACGGAAGTACCGCCGATGGCCAGAGATTCGACGGAGGGGATCAGGATGCCAGCCAGGATGGGCAGGACAGCCACAATGCCCAGATAGATGGCGCCAAAGAGGGTGATCTTGTTAATCACGCGGGCAATAAAGTCCGAAGTGGGCTTGCCGGGACGATAGCCCGGAATGAAGCCGCCGTTTTTGCGCAGATTGTTGGCAATCTCCACAGGATTGTACTGCACCGTGGCGTAGAAGTAGCTGAAAGCGATGATCAGCAGGACGTAGCAAACGATGTAAACTGCGGAAGTCGTGCTGAAGACGTTGTTGTACCACCAGCCGCTGGTCTTGCCGAAGAAGGTGGCGAAGGTGGCGGGCAGGGTGGCCACGGACTGGGCGAAGATGACAGGCAGAACGCCGCTCATGTTGACCTTAATGGGCAGGTGCGTGTTCTGTCCGCCATAGACCTTCCGTCCGACCACACGCTTGGCGTAGGACACGGGGATACGACGCTCGGCCTGGGTAATGAAGACGATGAAGCCGATGAGCGCCAGCATGCCTACCAGCACGACCACTGCCGTCCACCACTGGGAAAGATCGCCGGCGATGTTGGTGTACAGGGTGTTGACCATGGACGGGATTCTGGAAATGATGTTTGCAAACAGGATGATGGAAATGCCGTTGCCGATACCGCGTTCGGTAATCTGCTCACCCAACCACATCACCATTGCAGAGCCGGCTGCGAAGGACAGCACGACCACAACAGCGGAGAAGAAGTCAGCACGGTACAGCGCACCATAGCTGTTGAGCATGACCCAGTAGGCAACACCCATCAGGATGCCCAGACCCACGGTGGTGTAGCGGGTGATGGAGGCCAGCTTCTTGCGGCCTTCCTCGCCCTCTTTGGACAGCCGTTCCAGAGGCGGAATGGCGATGGTGAGAAGCTGAATGATGATGGATGCGTTGATATAGGGCTGAATGCTCAGAGCAAAAATGGTCGCTCTTGAGAAAGCAGAGCCGGACATTGCATTGTAAAGTCCCAGCACCGTATTGGACAGAGACTGCTGGAAAATCGCCGTGAACGCTTCCACATTGGCAAACGGGACATAAATCACGTTGCCGATTCGGTACAGCAGAACGATTAACAGAGTGAAGAGGATCTTATTTCTAAGTTCCTTGATCTTCCATGCATTCCGGATGGTAGTAAACACTTACACCACCTCTGCCTTTCCACCTGCTTGTTCAATCTTCGCTTTAGCAGATTCGGAGAACGCAGCCGCCTTTACGGTAAGTTTTTTGGTCAGATCGCCATTGGCGATGACCTTCAGGCCGTACTTGCAGTTTGCGATCACGCCCTTTTCGATGAGGGCGGCAGCGTCGACTACGGCGCCGTCATCGAATACATTCAGAGCCGACACATTGACAGCAGTCAGAGGCTTTGCAAAGATGTTGTTGAAACCGCGCTTGGGGATACGGCGTGCCAGAGGCATCTGGCCGCCTTCAAAGCCCACACGGACCTTGCCGCCGGAGCGAGCCTTCTGACCCTTGTGTCCACGGCCGGCGGTTTTGCCGTTGCCGGTGCCGCAGCCGCGGCCCTTGCGCTTACCAACCTGGGTAGAACCCATAACGGGAGCAAGTTCATGAAGTTCCATCTTGTCTCCTCCTTATTCTACTTCGGTAACCTGCAGCAGATAGCCGATCTTGGCAATCTTGCCGCGGGTCTGGGTGTTGTCCGGCTGGATGGTCTGCTGGCCGATCTTGCGCAGGCCAAGAGATTCCGCCGTTGCGATGTGCTTCTGGAGACGGCCATTCAGGCTTTTTACCAGTGTGATTTTCAGCTTTGCCATTTTATAGCCCTCCTTAACCTACAATTTCTTCCACGGTCTTGCCGCGGGTAGCAGCCACCTGCTCGGGGCTGCGCAGGCTCATCAGACCCTGCATGGTTGCCTTGACTACGTTCTGCGGGTTGTTGGAACGCAGGCACTTGGTACGGATATTGGTGATACCGGCAGCTTCCATGACCGCACGGACAGCGCCGCCGGCGATGACGCCGGTACCAACGGCAGCGGGCTTCATGAGAACGGAGCCAGCGCCGTAAACACCGATGACTTCGTGGGGAATGGTGGTGCCGGAAAGGCTGATGGTGACCATGTTTTTCTTGGCATTGGCAATGCCCTTGAGGATGGCCTCGGAGACTTCGGCAGCCTTGCCCAGGCCGTAGCCCACAAGACCCTTGCCGTCGCCCACCACGACCAGCGCGGAGAACTTCATGACACGGCCGCCCTTGACCGTCTTGGAAACACGGTTCAGGTAGACAACCTTTTCGATCATTTCAGGAGCAGTAGATTCTGCTGCATCTTTTCTATAAGCCATTTTTCTTCCTCCTCTTAAAACTCGAGTCCGCCTTCACGGGCGCCCTCGGCCAGAGCAGCAACACGGCCGTGATAGATATAGCCGCCGCGGTCGAATACGACCGCGCTGATGCCCTTGTCCTTGGCGCGCTCGGCCAGCTTCAGGCCAACCTTCTTGGCAGCCTCTGCGTTGCCGGTTGCACCTTCGAACTCTTTTTCCAGTGTGGAAGCGGAAGCCAAAGTGACTCCGTTTACATCGTCGATGATCTGTGCATAAATGTTTGCATTGCTTCTGAAAACATTCAGGCGAGGTCTTTCGGGCGTGCCGGAGATCTTGCCGCGCACTCTGGTATGACGTCTCACGCGCTGAGCTTTCTTATCGATCTTTTTAACCATAATGGCACACCTCCTTATTTCTTCGCAGCGCCAGTCTTGCCTTCCTTATGACGGATGACTTCGTTGGCGTACTTGATACCCTTGCCCTTATAGGGTTCGGGCGGTCTCTTGCCTCTTACTTCGGCCGCGAACTGGCCGACAGCCTGCTTGTCATAGCCCTTGATGACGATCTTGTTGGGGGACGGGACTTCAATCTCGATGCCCTCGGGGGCTTCCATCTTGACCTGATGGGAGAAGCCCAGGTTCATCACGAGCTGCTTGCCCTCCATGGCTGCTCTGTAGCCGACACCGTTGACTTCCAGCTCCTTGGCGAAGCCCTTGTCAAGGCCGACGATCATGTTGCTGAGCAGAGAGCGGGTCAGGCCATGCAGACTCTTATACAGATGCTCGTCGTTGGGACGCTCCACCGTGATGGTGTTGCCGTCCTGCTTGATGATCATACCGGAATGGAATGTGCGGGTCAAAGTTCCCTTGGAGCTCTTGACAGTCACGACATTGTTTTCTGCAATGTCGACGTCCACGCCTGCCGGTACGGTAATAGGCATTTTGCCGATTCTAGACATAGTGTTACCTCCCTTACCAGACAAACGCCAGGACTTCGCCGCCGATATGTGCCGCTCTTGCGGCCTTGTCGGTCATAACGCCCCGGGATGTGGAAATGATTGCGATGCCAAGACCCTTGAGCACCTTGGGCAGCTCATCGGCGCCTGCGTAGACGCGCAGGCCGGGCTTGGACACGCGGCGAAGACCGCAGATGGCCTTCTCTTTGTTGCCGAGATACTTCAGAGTGATGTGGATCACGCCCTGGTTCCCGTTGTCCTCAACCGTGTAGGACTTGATGTAGCCTTCGTCCAGAAGGATCTGAGCGATGGACTTCTTCAGGTTGGAAGCAGGGACGTCCACGGTGTCGTGCTTTGCAGAGTTTGCGTTCCGGATTCTGGTCAGCATGTCTGCAACCGGATCAGTGATATGCATGTTGTTACCTCCATTTTGAAGTTACGGGCTATACCCGTTCAGACACCGGAGTATCAGAGGAATGCAAGCCGCCAGGCGGCTCCATGTTCCTCTGACTTCTGATGTCCGGATTACATTAGAATCGCTGGGTCAATTTTTACCAGCTTGCCTTGCGCACGCCGGGGATCTCGCCCTTGTAGGCCAGCTCGCGGAAGCAGATACGGCAGATGCCGTAGTCGCGCAGGTAGGCGTGGGGTCTGCCGCAGATCTTGCAGCGGTTATAACGGCGGGAGGAATACTTTGCTTCCTTCTGCTGCTTGAGAATCATAGCTTTTCTTGCCATAGTATCTTCCTCCTGCTTAAGCGTAGAACGGAGCGCCAATGAGGGTCAGCAGCTCTTTCGCTTCTTCGTCGGTGTTGGCGGTGGTGCAGATGCAGATGTTCATGCCGCGGATCTTGTCCACCTTGTCGTACTCGATCTCAGGGAAGATGAGCTGTTCCTTCAGGCCCAGGGCATAGTTGCCGCGGCCGTCGAAGGAGTTGGGGTTGATGCCGCGGAAGTCGCGGACACGGGGCAGCGCAACGCTGAAGAACTTGTCCAGGAACTCCCACATCTTGTCGCCGCGCAGGGTGACCTTCACGCCCACGTCCTCGCCTTCACGCACATGGAAGTTTGCAACAGACTTGCGTGCCTTGGTGACAACGGGCTTCTGGCCGGTGATCTGGGCGATCTGGGAACAGATGGCCTCGATCTCCTTGGCGTTGCCCTTGGACTCGCCGCAGCCCACGTTGACAATGACCTTGTCCAGTCTGGGGATCTGCATGACGCTCTTGTACTGGAACTTCTTCATGAGAGCAGGAGCGATTTCGTCATTATACTTGGTTTTCAGTCTAGGCATCTTTCGTCTCCTCCTTACATGATTTCGCCGCACTTCTTGCAGGCGCGAACCTTGTCGCCGTTTTCAAGAAGCTTGTGGCCAACACGGGTGGGCTTGCCGCACTTGGGGCAGACCAGCATGACCTTGTCTGCACGAATGGGGATCTCCTTGCGGATGATGCCGCCTTCTTCACCCTGCTTGCGGGGCTTGACATGGCAGGTAGCCATGTTGACGCCTTCCACGATGAGCTTGTTTTCCTTGGGCATGGCAGTTTTGACCTTGCCCTTCTTGCCCTTATCCTTGCCGGACAGGACAACCACAGTATCGTTTTTCTTAATGTTCATTTTGGTCCCCCTATTAAACAGTTTCGGGAGCCAGGCTGCAGATCTTCATGAAGCCCTTGTCACGAAGCTCTCTGGCAACCGGCCCAAAAATACGGGTACCGCTGGGGCTCTTGTCATCCTTGATAATGACGGCAGCGTTCTCGTCGAAACGGACGTAGGTGCCGTCTGCACGACGGGTGCCCTTGGCCGTGCGGACGATCACCGCGCGGACGACGTCGCCCTTCTTCACTGTGCCGCCGGGAGCAGCCTTGCGCACGGACGCGACGACCACGTCGCCGATGTTGCCGAACTTGCGCTTGGAGCCGCCCAGGACACGAATGGTCTTGATTTCCTTGGCGCCGGTATTGTCGGCAACCTTCAGATAAGTTTCAGCCTGAATCAATGTTGTCGACCTCCTTACTTAGCCTTTTCGATGATCTCTACAAGTCTCCATCTCTTGTCCTTGGACAGGGGGCGGGTCTCCATGACCTTGACGGTGTCGCCTACGCCGCACTCGTTCTTCTCGTCATGAGCCTTGAGCTTGTAAGTTCTCTTGATGATCTTATTGTACAGCGGATGCTGGACGCTATCTTCCACAGCAACCACGATGGTCTTGTCCATCTTATCGGAGACGACCCGGCCAACCCTGGTTTTGCGGAAAGCTCTTGTATTTTCACTCATTTTGCTTTACCTCCTCAGATTGCGGTCTCTTTCTCACGAATAATTGTTTTGATGCGGGCAATATCCTTTTTGACAACGTTGATCTTGTTGGGGTTGTCAAGCTGATTGGTTGCATGCTGCATCCGCAGGAAGAACAGATCCTTCTTCAGATCGGCGAGCTTAGCTTCCAGCTCAGCGGTGGTCATATCTCTTAACTCTTTTGCCTTCATCTTATTCACCACCAATCTCAGTTTCTGCGTCTTCCTTCTTGACGATCTTGGTCCGGATGGGCAGCTTGTGCTGTGCCAGACGGAGTGCCTCACGGGCATCCTCGTCGGAAACGCCGCCGATCTCAAACATGACCTTCTGGTTCTTCACAACAGCGACCCAGTATTCGGGCGCGCCCTTGCCGGAACCCATACGAACGCCAAGCGCCTTCTTGGAAACAGGCTTGTCGGGGAAGATCTTGATCCAAACTTTGCCGCCACGCTTGGTATAACGGGTCATGGCGACACGGGCAGCCTCGATCTGGTTGCCGGTGATCCAGCCAGGCTCCTGCGCCTGGATGCCCCATTCACCATAGGAGACCTTATTGCCGCGGGTGGCTGCGCCGCGCATACGGCCGCGCTGCACCTTGCGGTACTTGGTTCTTTTCGGCATTAACATCAGCGGTTGCCTCCTTCCTGACGGTTGAACGGCTTGCGTTCACCGTTATAGGGTCTGCGTTCGCCGTTGTTGTAAGATCTGCGCTCGCCGTTGTACGGTCTGCCGCCGTCTCTGCGGTCGCCGTAGGGTCTGCGGCCTCTGCGGTCGCCGTCTCTGCGCTCACGCTTGACGGGCTCCGGATTTGCCGCGCGCAGGGTGGTGTTGAGAACTTCGCCCTTATAGATCCAGACCTTGCAGCCGATCTTGCCGTAGGTGGTATTGGCCTCGGCAAAGCCGTAGTCGATGTCTGCGCGGAGGGTCTGCAGGGGGATGGTGCCCTCATGATAGGACTCGCTTCTTGCGATTTCCGCGCCGCCCAGACGGCCGCCGCAGGAGCACTTGATGCCCTTTGCGCCCAGTCTGGTGGCTCTCTGCATGGCCTGCTTCATTGCGCGGCGGAA
The DNA here is from genome assembly GCA_029003235.1 of Bacillota bacterium. Lineage (GTDB taxonomy): Bacteria > Bacillota > Clostridia > Oscillospirales > Oscillospiraceae > JAFRPC01. The sequence continues at coordinate 21,445 of JAQYBZ010000033.1, read as the reverse complement.
GGAGATTCTCTTCTCCAACTGGGCGGCAATGTTCTCAGCCACAAGCTGTGCATTGAGGTCCGGGCTGCGGATCTCAACGATGTTGAGCACCACGTTCTTGCCAATCATCTGCTGCACCTTCTGGCGCAGCTTTTCGATCTCCGTGCCGCCCTTGCCGATGACAACACCGGGACGGGAGCAGTGGATGTTGATCTTGACCTTTGCGTTGTCTCTTTCAATCTCGATCTTGGCGATGCCGGCGGAATACAGGCTGGACTTGAGGTACTTTCTGATGTTGTAATCCTCGACGACCAGATCGCCAACCTTATCCTCACGGGCATACCAACGAGAGTCCCAATCCTTGATCACGCCAACGCGCAATCCATGGGGATTAACTTTCTGTCCCATAGTAACCTCCTGCTTAGTCCCGCTCGCTCACGCCGATGGTGAGGTGCGTGGTTCTCTTAAGAATGCGATTGTATCTGCCCCGTGCTCTGGGCATGCCGCGCTTCAGCGTGGGGCCCGGATCGGCAACTGCGGTGGAAACGTACAGCTTGTCTCTGTCCATATGATGGTTCGTTTCCGCATTTGCCATGGCGCTCTTGAGGAGCTTGAGCACGGGCTCGGAGGCTGCCTTGGGGGTCTGCTCAATATATGCACATGCGGTTTCTGCATCCTTGCCGCGAATCAGATCGCAAAGGATCTTCACCTTGCGGGGGGAGATACGCAGATACTTCAAATATGCTCTTGCTTCCATTGTTATCTCTCCTCCTATTACGCGTTAGCGGTCTTGCTGCCGGAGTGACCCCGGAAGGTTCTGGTGGGGACGAACTCGCCCAGCTTATGACCAACCATATCCTCAGTCACATAGACGGGAACATGCTTGCGGCCGTCATGCACTGCGAACGTGTGGCCAACGAAGGAGGGGAAAATGGTGGAGGCTCTGGACCAGGTCTTAAGAACCTTCTTTTCGCCGGTCTTGTTCAGCTCTTCAACGCGCTTCATCAGCTCGGGAGCAACAAAGGGGCCTTTCTTAATGCTTCTGCTCATATTTCATTTCCTCCTTACTTGCCGTTTCTGCGCTTGATGATGAACTTGTTGGTGGGGTTCTTCTTCTTGCGCGTCTTATAACCCATAGCAGGCTTGCCCCAGGGAGTGACGGGGCCGGGACGGCCAACGGGTGCGCGGCCTTCGCCGCCGCCGTGGGGGTGGTCATTGGGGTTCATGACAGAGCCGCGAACCGTGGGACGGATGCCCATGTGGCGGACACGACCGGCCTTGCCCAGATGGATGTTGGAGTGGTCCACGTTGCCGACCTGACCAATGCTGGCCTTGCAGTTCAGACGCACATAGCGGAACTCGCCAGAGGGCATTCTGACCTGAGCCAGCTCCGTCTCCTTGGCCATGAGCTGTGCAGCGGCACCGGCGGAACGGACAAGCTGTGCGCCGCGGCCGGGCTGAAGCTCGATGTTGTGAATGATGGTACCAACGGGGATGTTGGCGATGGGCAGGCAGTTGCCCGGCTTGATATCCGCAGTGGCGGAGGAGACGACCTTGTCGCCGGCCTTCAGGCCGACAGGCGCCAGAATGTATCTGTGCTCGCCGTCTTCGTATTCCACCAGCGCGATATAAGCGCTGCGCATGGGATCATACTCAAGACGCAGGACGGTGGCCGGCATATCCAGCTTGTCGCGTCTGAAGTCGATGATTCTGAACTTGCGCTTGTTGCCGCCGCCGCGATGACGGACGGTGATTCTGCCGTAGCTGTTGCGGCCGGAGTTCTTCTTCAGAGTCTCAACCAGGCCGCGTTCGGGTTTTGCCTTCTTATCCACACCCTCGAAAGCGGAAACAGTCATGTTTCTTCTGGCGGGGGTATAAGGCTTAAAAGTCTTAATTGCCATTTCGCGTTACGCTCCTTTTTGAGATTTGAATTAGACCATACCTTCGAAGAACTCGATGGCCTTGGAATCTGCGGTCAGCTTGACCATTGCCTTCTTGTAGGAGGCTCTGCGGCCCTGGGGATATGCGCCCTGGCGCTTCTTCTTGCCTTCCATGCGAAGGGTGTTGACCTTCTCGACCTGCACGCCGAAGATTTCCTCCACAGCAGCCTTGATTTCAGGCTTCTTGGCGTTGACGTCCACAAAGAAGACGTACTTCTTGGCGTCCGCCGCTTCCATGGACTGTTCGGTGATGACAGGCTTCAGGATGATATCGTATGCACTCTTCATTATGCGAATACCTCCTCGATCTTTGCAAGAGCTGCCTTATCAACCACAAACTTGTCCGCATTGAGGATGTCGTAAACGTTGATGAGGTTTGCAAAGGTGGTCTTGACGCCGGGAATGTTCCGGGCGCTCTTGACAACCAGCTCGTCAGCTTCTGCAGTGACGACCAGCGCCTTGCGGTCAACCTTGACAGCGTCAAGGAAAGCCTTAAAGGTCTTGGTCTTGATCTCGTCCATCTTGATGGAGTCGATGACGATGATGTTTTCGTCGGCTGCCTTCGCGCTCAGCGCGCTCTTGAGCGCCAGTCTGCGCACCTTCTTGTTGAGGGTGTAGCTGTAATCTCTGGGCTTGGGAGCGAAGACGATGCCGCCGTGGGTCCACTGGGGAGCCCGGGTGCTGCCCTGACGGGCGTGGCCGGTGCCCTTCTGTCTCCAGGGCTTTCTGCCGCCGCCGGAGACCTCGGCTCTGGTCAGTGCGCTCTGGGTGCCCTGACGGCAGTTGGCCAGGTGATTCTTGACTACGTCGTGCATGACGGAAACGTTGGGCTCGATGCCGAAAATGGATTCGGAAAGCTCAACCTCGCCGACCTGCTTGCCGGTCATATCATAAACATTGGTTTTCATGATTCAAGCTCTCCTTTCCTTAGCCTCTTGCGGAAGCCTTCTGCGGGTTGACACGGGCGGAAGCCTTCTGCGGGTTGTTGCTGATGCCAGCCTCGCCCTTGGCGACATGGATCGTCTTGACCGTGTTCTTGATGTAGACGATACCGCCCTTGGGGCCGGGGATGGCGCCGCGAACCACGATCATGTTCAGGTCAGCGTCGACCTTAACCACGTCGAGATTCTGAACGGTGCACTGCTCAACGCCCATCTGGCCGGCGCCGATCTTGCCCTTGAAGATACGGGAGGGATCGGAGCAGGAGCCCATGGAGCCGGCATGGCGATGAACCGGGCCGCCGCCGTGGCTGGTGGGCGTGCGCTGTGCGCCCCATCTCTTGATAACGCCCTGATAGCCATGGCCTTTGGAGATGCCGGTGACGTCCACATGGTCGCCGCTGGCGAACACATCCGCCTTGATCTCGTCGCCTACGTTCATGTCGGCCGCTTTTTCCAGCTTGAATTCTTTCAGGTGTCTTTTGAAGGCAGTGCCTGCCTTCTTCAGATGGCCGGCCTCCGGCTTGGACAGCTTGGACTCTTTGACGTCCTCATAGCCCAACTGCACGGAAACATAGCCGTCGTTTTCCATTGTCTTCTTCTGCGTGACGACGCAGGGTCCTGCTTCGATGACCGTAACAGGGATCGCGTGGCCAGCTTCATCGAAGATCTGGGTCATGCCCACTTTCTTGCCGATGATTGCTTTCTGCATGTTTTTTACTCCTTTTTAGGTTATTGGTTGACATACGCGGTCATTGGGCAACCGGAGGTCTGTCAACTTGACCCGTCCATCCTGATGACGGACTGCGGCGGGTACGCTGCAATATTTAATAATGTATTACAGCTTTATCTCAATCTCAACGCCTGCGGGAAGATCCAGAGACATGAGCGCCTCCACGGTCTTCTGGTTGGGGTTGAGAATATCGATCAGTCTCTTATGGGTTCTGCGCTCGAACTGCTCACGGGAATCCTTGTACTTGTGAACAGCACGGAGAATGGTAACGACCTCTTTCTTGGTGGGAAGAGGGATGGGGCCGGAAACGCTGGCGCCGTTGCGCTTTGCCGTTTCCACGATCTTTTCTGCGCTGGAGTCGATGAGCTGATGATCATAAGCCTTCAGGCGTATTCTGATCATTTCCTGGTTTGCCATAGTAACTGTTTCCTCCTAAAAATTCGTACTCAGTGTTTCTGTCTTGCTGGGTACGGTCGAGAGTTTTCCGTCCGCTTTGCCGTGCGTATCACTCCGCTGCAAGAAAAATGGCCGACGTTTGCCGGCCGAATCCTGCCTCAGCGATATACGCTGGGATCAGATACTCTCAGCCGCCCGATGACCGGACATACTCCGCAGAAGTTACCGCCTTTCGGCGCAATCTCCTGCTTCATCGCAATTTGCGCGCAGGGAATCCATTTCGCGCGCTCGTATATAATAATCCACGCAGCCGTGAATGTCAAGAATTTTTTCTTCTTTTTTTCATATTTTTTCTGTTTTTCGTCAGGGCGCGGCGATCCCCGCCGAAACCTCCCTTTTGCAGGGGCTCCGGCGGGGATCCGTCAGGCAGATCACTGCGTTTTGAGCCGTTCTTCCAGCAGGTCGACGGCATCCAGATACCCCTGAAAGCCTCTGCCGCAGATGGTGGCGATACAGGCCTCGGAGGCAAAGGAATGGCTGCGGTAGGCTTCCCGGGCTTGGATGTCGGAAATATGCACCTCCACCGCCGGAAGCCCCACGGCCTTAATGGCGTCGGGGATGGCAATGCTGGTGTGGGTGTAGGCTGCGGGGTTGATGACCAATCCGTCCTGCTTTCCGTAGGCGCTCTGAATCTCGTCTACAATGGCGCCCTCATGGTTGGACTGGAAAAAGGTGACCCCGATCCCCCGCGCCTGACAGTGGCGGCGGATCAGCTCCACCAGCTCTTCATAGGTGTTTTTGCCGTAAATGTCCGGCTCCCGGACACCCAGAAGATTCAGATTCGGTCCGTTGATCACCAGGATGTTCATCGCTCCAGCTCCTTCCGAATCAGATTTGCCGTGGCCTGGGCGCCGCATACATCTACGACGCAGTCGCTCCACGCCCGGTACAGAGGCAGGCGCTGCTCCGCCAGCGCGGCCACGCCCTTTTGCTCCGACAGGGGGCGTCCGCTGACCTGCAGCTCTTCCAGAGGGCGCTGCAAAAAGACCAGCACTCCGTTCTGGCGCAGGACGTCCCGGTTTTCCGGCCGGGTCACGACGCCGCCCCCGGTGGCGATTACCTTGCCCGACTGGCAGCACAGGCTTTGCAGGGTTTGAGTCTCCAGCCGGCGAAAGGCCGCTTCCCCGTCCCGGGCAAAAATTTCCGGGATGGACTTGCCAGCGGCCTGCTCCAGGCAGGCGTCGCAGTCCAGAAATTCCCGGCCGGTCTGAGCTGCAAGCGCCTTTGCCACAGAGGTCTTGCCGCAGCCCGGCATGCCGATGAGAATGATATTTCTCTCCCGTCGGGCGATGGCTTCCGTGATCTGTCCGATTCTCTGCGCCGGGACAGGCGCGCCCGTAAACAGCGCCGAAGCCCGCGCCGCCTGTGCCACCAGCATGGACAGGCCGTTGAAGGCTGGGATGCCCAGCTTCTCCGCATCCAGCAGAAGCCGGGTTTTGGCCGGGTTATAGATCAGATCCAACACCGCCCGGCACTGAGGAAAGTCCTCCACCGCCACCGGACTGACGCCCGTATGGGGATACATACCCACAGGCGTGGCATTGACAAGGAGCGCCGCATCCCGATGCCGCGCCAGATTGCCGTAGTTGTCCTCCCCGGTGCGGGAGACAACCACCACCTGCGCGCCGCGATTCCTCAGCACATCCTGTACCGCCAGAGACGCGCCGCCGCTGCCCAGCACCAGTGCCTTCTTCCCCGCCGGGTCAAAGCCGCTTGCCTGCAAAAGCCACGCAAAACCGTCGCAGTCGGTATTATATCCGGTGATTTTCCCGTCCTTCACCGTAAGGGTATTGACGCTGCCGATGCGCAGCGCTTCGTCAGAGAGCGCGTCGCACCACTGCATCACCGTTTTCTTATAGGGAATGGTAACGTTCAGGCCGTCCAGCCCGCCATGGCGCAGAAATTCCTCCAGCGCCTCCGGCTCTTTTTCGTACAGACCGTATTCATAGTCGCCCAGCATGGCGTGAATGGCGGGAGAATAGCTGTGACCCAGCCGCCGACCCAGCAAACCGCAACGGAGCATCCTCCATCCCTCCTAAACGATCTCGCTGTAGCTGCCCAGATAACGGAATCTGGTGCCGGCCTGCTCCAGCTCGGACAGAAGCTGCAATAGCTGTGGGGAATAGACCGGCGTTTCCAGATCAAAGTAGAACATAAACTCGAAATCCCGGTCGGGAATGGGGCGGCTCTCCAGCTTGGTCAGGTTGATGTCCAGCGCATAGAACCGGGAAAGCACCTGATACAGCGCGCCGGGCTTGTTGGGGATCTCCATCATGATACTGGTCTTGTCCGCACCGGGATAGATCTGCAGATCCTTGGCGATACAGATAAAGCGGGTGTAATTGTTGCCCTTGTCCTGCACGGACTCGGCAATGCACTCCAGCCCGTACAGGCCGCAGCAGTTCCGGGAGGACAGCGCCGCAATATCCGTGCGGTCGGACTCCGCCACCATTTTGGCGGCGGCAGCCGTGTTCTCACAGGGGATAATCTCTACATTTTTCAAGCCCTTGAGGAATCCGGCGCACTGGCTGATGGCCTGGGCATGGGAATAGATGCGGCGGATGTTTTCCACCTTGACGCCGGCCTTGGCCAGTAAATTGTGATCCACCTTCAGGCGGGTGCTGCGTACAATATGGAAGCGGTACTCCATCATCAGATCATAGATCTCATTGACAGAGCCTGCCGTGCTGTTTTCCACGGGCAGGACGCCGTATTGGCACATGCCGCTGTCAATGGCGGCAAAAACTCCCTGGAAATTGTGGAAATAGAGGATGGACGGGGTGCGGAACAGCTTGTCGCAGGCCTGCTGGGAATAGGCGCCCTCCACCCCCTGACAGGCCACGGCGGGATAGGTGGGAAACAGCTTGGGGGTGTTTTCAATGGCGGCGGCGATCTGCGCCGTGAGGGCGGTGCCATGATTCAGCAGCCGCTGCTGTGCCGAACGGCTCAGCTCAAACAGCAGCGCATACAGCACGCTCACATACTGCTTTTTGTCCTCCTGCGCCATACCGGTCAATTCCGCCAACTTCTGGCGCTCCCTCCCGGCGTCCAGTACAGGCAGGCCGTTGTCCCGCTTGTATTCGGCGATCTGCGCCGCCACGTCCATGCGCCGCTCAAATTGCTTCAGCAGCTCCGCGTCGGCGCTGTCCATTTGTTTTCGCAGTTCTTCCAGATTCATTCTTTCTCTTCCTCCTCCTGCAGCAGCGCGTCGCACACGGCAAGGGCGGCGGCAGCCTCCACCACGGGGACTGCGCGGGGCACAATGCACGGGTCATGTCTGCCGCGAATCTTCAATTCAACGCTTTGGCCGGTCTTCAGATCGACGCTTTGCTGGGCTTTGGCAATGGACGGGGTGGGCTTTACCGCCGCCTGAAAGATCAGGGGCATACCCGTGGTCATCCCGCCCAGCACACCGCCGCTGCGGTTGCGCAGGAGCCGCACCGCGCCGCCATCAAAGGCATAGGGATCGTTGTTTTCCGAGCCGCGCAGATAAGCGCTGGAAAACCCCGCGCCGAAGTCCACGCCTTTCACCGCCGGAATGGCGAAGACAATGGCGGCGATCCGGTTTTCCATGCCGTCGAACATATGCTCCCCCAGCCCCACAGGCAGGCCGGTGACGGCGCACTCGATGATACCGCCCACGGAGTCGCCCTCCGCCCGGGCAGCCGCAATGGCTTGCTGCATTTTCTCCCCTGCGGCGTCATCCAGCACGGGGAAAGCCTTTCCCTCAAGGGCGGAAAGCCTGGGCGCCATGGGGTCGAACACCTCGTCGCAGACGCCGCCGATGGCCAGGGCATGGGCGCCCACGGCGATGCCCCGGCTGCGCAGATATTGCAGGCAGATGCCTCCTGCAATGCACAAAGGCGCGGTCATTCTGCCGGAGAAGCGGCCGCCGCCGCTGGCGATATGCCCGTATTTTACATAGGCCGGGTAGTCGGCGTGCCCCGGCCTGGGAATGGAGGTCTCATAGTCGCCGGGCCGCACGTTGGTGTTATAGATCTCCGCCCGCAGGCAGCCGCCGTCCGTTACGCCCCCGGTCAGGCCGGAGAGAAAACGGGGCGCGTCCGCCTCCTTGCGGGGTGTCGCCCAGGGGGCGTTGCCCGGCGCCCGCCGGGCTAAAAATGCAGCCAGAGCGTCCATGTCCACTGCAAAGCCCGCCGGGAAATTTTCCAGCGTCATGCCGATGGCCGGAGCGTGGGACTCGCCGTAAATTTTCAATCGAAGATGGGTACCGTAGCTGTTTGCCATAAGCGCCTCCTATTGCAGCTCCACATTGGCCGAAAGCAGGGCGGCATCCCGGAAAAAGTCGGGATAGGACTTGTCCACCGCCTGCGCCTGCTCGATACATACCGGCCGCTTGCAAAGCGCCGCCGCCACTGCCGCCATCATGACGATGCGGTGGTCGTTATGTCCCGAAACGCAGCCGCCCTCCAGACAGGAGCATCCCTCCACCGTCAGGCCGTCGGGCTGCTCCTGCACCCGCGCTCCCAGCGCCGACAAGGTCTGCACCACGGTTTTCAGGCGGTCGCGTTCCGTTAAGCGCAGGCGCTGGGCGTGATAAAACCGGGTGGTTCCCTCCGCCCCGGCCGCCACCGCCGCCAGCACCGGCAGCAGATCGGGAATCTGGGCGCAGTCCACGTCGATGCCCCGCAGATTGCCCCGGCGGACGCTTATCCGGCAGCCGTCCACGGTGAGCACCGCCCCGAAGCGGGACAGAATATCGCACACCGCCCGGTCGCCCTGACGGGACGCCGGATCCAGACCGCTGACCGTGACGCCCCCGGCAGACAAAGCCCCGGCGCAAAGCCAGAATGCCGCATTGGACCAGTCTCCCTCCGCCGTCAGCTCCCCCGGCGTCCGGGGGCGCTGACCGCCGGGCACGAAGAAGCCGTCGCCCGTTTCCCGGATCTCCACGCCGAAACGCCGCAGAAGATCCAGTGTCAGATCTACATAGGGGCGGGATTCCAATTTAGAAGTTAACATAATTTCGCTATCGTCAACCAGCAGGGGCAGCGCCATCAAAAGCCCCGACACATACTGGGACGACACGTTGCCCGGCAGACGATAGACCCCTCCCCTGAGCCGTCCCTCTCCCCGCAGGGGCACGACGCCCTGCTCTGACAGGGCATAGCCGTGGCTCCCGAGCTGCTCATACAGGGGACTCAAAGGACGCTGGGGCAGCCGCCCGGAGGCGTAAAACGCCGCCTGCACACCCAAAGCCCCTGCCAAAGGCAGCAGAAAGCGCAAGGTGCTGCCGCTTTCGCCGCAGTCCAGCACCGCCGGGGAAACGGTCTTCCCCCCGCAGACGGACAGGCCGTCTGTTTGGGGCGTAAGCCGCGCCCCCAGCGCCTCCAGGCACCGAATGGTGGCCGCCACGTCCTCGCCGCAGCTTCGCCAGCGCAGGCGGGTAGGCTGCTCCCCCATGGCCGCGCAGATCAGCGCCCGATGGAGCCAGGACTTGGAGGAAATGGCCTCCACCTGCCCGTGCAGGGGCGTATTGCCAATGATCGCTCTCATATTATCTGTCGCAGAGCTGCAGCAGCACCGCGAACTCCTCCATGGTCAGATTCCGGATCACGCAGCGCCCCCGCAGGGCAGGGACAACCAGATGGATCTCATCGCCGCTGCGTTTTTTGTCACGGTAGGCCGCCTGCAGAAGCTGCTGTGCCCCGTAGGGCAGTTGGGTGGGCAGGCCGTACTGCACCAGCAGGTCGTGCAGCTCCCAGTACAGGCCGTCTGGGCACAGCTCGCTGCGCTCGGCGGCAACGGTCACGGCAGCCATGCCCATGGCCACCGCTTTCCCGTGGGATATGGTGTAGCCACTGCACAGCTCTACCCCGTGGCCGATGGTATGGCCAAAATTCAGAAGCTGCCGCATTCCCGTGTCAAACTCGTCCTGCGCCACCACGTCGCGCTTGATCTCCACGCAGCGGGCAATGACCGCTTCCGCCTGCCGGCGCAGGGGCGTTTTCAGGGCGGTGAGCAGGTCGCCGTCGGCGATCATGCCGTATTTGATGACCTCGGCGCAGCCGTCGGAGAAGATCTCCTCCGGCAGAGAATCCAGCGCGTCCGGGTCGCAAAGCACCAGCGACGGCTGGTAAAAGGCGCCGGCCAGATTTTTGCCGGCGGGCAGATCAATGGCCGTCTTGCCTCCCACGGAAGAATCCACCATGGCAAGCAGGGTGGTGGGGAGCTGTACCAGCGCCACCCCCCGCAGATAGCTGGCGGCGGCAAAGCCCGCCAGATCACCCACTACGCCGCCCCCCAGCGCCACCACAAGGTCGCTGCGGGTCAGTTGGTTTTCCGCCAGAAAATTGAGTAATTTAAGAAAATTTTCACCGTTCTTCGACTGCTCTCCCGGCTCGATGATAAATTTCACCGTCCGGTATCCGGCCGCCTGAAGGGATTGCTCCACGGTCTGCCCGTAGAGACCGTCCACCGTGCGATCCGTAACCAGCGCGGCGGCCGTGCCGCCGTTAACGGCGCGGATGTCCCCGCCGCACCGGGCAAGGCTGCCCCGCCGGATGCACACATCGTACTGCCGGGAGGCGTTGACATGGATGGTTTTCATCTGCCGTCCACCTCCAGCTTACATTGGCTGCCCTCTTCCAGCAGCGCCTGCAGTGCCGACGCGTCGTTGGCCTGCAGAGCGCCGCGGTAGGCCGAAAGGGCGTCGATGAGCGTATCCAGCTCCCGGGTCAGATTGTCCCGGTTCTCCAGAAACAGCTCCGTCCACATTTCGGCGTTGAGCTGCGCCACACGGGTGAAATCCTTATAGCTGCCTGCGGAAAAGCCCTTATGGGCTTTGGCCGTGGGACTTTTGATAAAGGCGTTGGACACCACATGAGCCATCTGGGAGGTAAAGGCGATCATGCGGTCGTGAATCTCCGCCGTGGTCACGGTGAGCCGTCCCAGTCCCAGAGGGGCAAGGGCCTGCTTGACCCGATCCAGCAGATCAATATCGTCCGCCGGCGGCACAATAACCATGGATGCATCCCGGAACAGGCTTGCCCGGCTGTACTTGAAGCCGGACTGGTGCTTGCCCGCCATGGGGTGGCCGCCCACAAAGGTAAAGCCGGACGCCTCCGCCATGGGGAAGCAGGCCGCGCAGACCTGCCGCTTGGTACCGCAGCAGTCCATGACCAGCGTCTGTTTGGCGATGCGGTCTTTGTGCTGCTCCAGCCATTCAATGGCCGCCCTGGGGTAAAGAGCAATGAGGATCAACTGGCACTGTTCCAGATTCTGCGGCGTCAGCGCCGCCTCCACCGCCCCGGAGAGCATGGCAAAGCCCAGAATTTTCTCGTCCCGGTCTTCGCCCAGCACCCGGTGCCCGGCTTCCGTGTAGGCCTTGGCCAGAGAGCCGCCGATCAGTCCCAGTCCTACGATTCCTACTGTCATTCCGTCACCGCCCTCCGTACCTTGAAAATCTTCTGCGCCAGGCTGTCAAACTGCGCCGGAGTCAGGGACTGGGCGCCGTCGCAGAGGGCGTGGATGGGGTCGTTGTGCACCTCCACCATAATGCCGTCGGCGCCGGCTGCCGCCGCTGCCAGTGCCATGGGCTCCACCAGCCGCGCCGTCCCTGTGGCATGGCTGGGATCGACGACGATAGGCAGATGGGTCAGCTCCCGCAGCATGGGAACAGCGGACAGATCCAGGGTATTGCGGGTGTAGGTCTCAAAGGTGCGGATGCCCCGCTCGCACAGAATCACGTTCTCGTTGCCCCCGGCCATAATGTACTCAGCGCTCATGAGCAGCTCTTTCAGGGTGTTGGCCAGTCCGCGCTTGAGCAGAATGGGCTTGCGGGTCTCTCCCAGATGCTTGAGCAGGTCAAAATTCTGCATATTCCGCGCGCCCACCTGCAAAACGTCCACGTTTTCAAACAGGGGCAGATCCTCTACGGACATGATCTCCGTCACGATGGGCATACCCGTGATTTTTTTTGCTTCCAGCAGCAGCTCCAGCCCCTCGGCTTTCAATCCCTGAAAATCATAGGGGGAGGTTCTGGGCTTGAAAGCGCCGCCGCGGAGCATGGTCGCGCCGGAGGCACTGACGCTCTTAGCGATGCCGATGATCTGATCGTGGCTCTCCACGCTGCAGGGGCCTGCAATGATCTGGAAATGGCCGCCGCCCAGCTTGATGTCCGGGGTGATCTCCACCACCGTGTCGTCGGGGTGGAACTTGCGGTTGGCGCTCTTGAAAGGCTCGGAGATCCGTTTGACGGACTCCACGATCTCCAGACTCTCCAGCAGCTCCATGTCAATACGCGACGTGTCGCCGATGAGTCCCAAAATTGTCTGATACTGTCCTTTGGAGACGTGAACCTCCACGCCTTGGGCGCGGATCCACTGGCAGATGTGCTCCATCTGCTGCTGGGTTGCACTGGGCTTTAATACTGCGATCATGGTCAATTCCTCCGCTTTCTGAAGCATTTGATTTCTTTCTTTTGCCGTTCCACGCGCCGCGGCTTGCACCGGGCAAAGGGTCGCTGCGGTAATCCTTAAAAAAGAAGAGCCGCGCAGTTTTTACTGCGCAGCTCATAACACACATATCCGGGTCGTCGGTCATGTCTTTTTGCAGCAAAAACGCTTTTACTTTTTGTGATAAAAGTAAAAGTAGTAATCGTATGCAAAAGACAGAACCATGGACATTTTGTGTTCTCCTTTGTCAATTTTTCTCATCATAGCACCGGAAAAAACGTTTGTCAAGCGGCCGGGGCGATTTTTTGACGAAAGGACTGCTTTTTCGCCGGGCTAAGGGTTTCAGCCGTCCGCGCCTACCCGGGGCAGCTCGTCATAGGAGCCGTAAAACCAGCCGCTCACGTCCTGTCCCCCGTCATAGGCCGACAGAGTATCGGCAAGAAGCCGGGTAAACGCCCCCGCGCCCTTGGTGGACATATGGTTGATGTCCCGAAAACAGTCGGTATCGCTCAACAGCGCCGTCCGTTCCTTATACAAGTTGAAGTCCCAGAACAGGCAGCCGTTTTCCTGCGCCAATTGGGCGTACTGCAGGCGCACGGTCTCCAGATTATCATAGCGGTTGAGGGCAAGCTGGGACAGAGGCAGGGTCACAAGGATCACCCGCGCCCCCTTCTGTTGGCACAGCTTCAGAATCCTGTTGAGATACTCCAGATTTTCCTGGTTGATCTCCGTGGACATGGGCACGGTATGATATTCCTGCCGGTATGCTTCCTGACTCAGCGTCAGGTCTTTCGGGTCTGAGGGCAGAAAGCCCCTGTCCGGATTCCAGTCCTCCTGCTCCCCGGCGCCCACAAGCAGGCCTTTCATCCGGTGAATCAGATAGGGTCGGCCATCCTTCAGCGCCGTGGCATAGAGGTCAAAGTATTCGTCATAGGAAAAGCTGCTGCCGATCCATTTCAAGCGGTCGCTCAGCCGGTCAATGCGGCCGATCATATAGTAGTCGCCCTCAAAATGGGTGGTATCCGTGCGGGACAGGGCGTTATAGGAGACCTCCAGAATTACCGTTTCCACCGGGTTCCTGGAAAGCTCCTGCTGTATCAGCGTGTAACGCCCCTGCATGGTCAGCAGGCTTCCGGAGAGATTATAGGAGCTGGTGTCCATGGCTTCGTCATAGACCGACGGGCGGAAACCGCAAAGGCCATGGGACGCGCCGCTGAAGATCGTGTCCACGCTTCCGGCATAGCTCTGGCGCTCTTTGACGTCAAAATTCTTCCCCGCGTTGGCGGCAATGCCCCCTTCAAAGTAAAACACAGGTACAAACAGGCACAGCACCAGCACCAGCACCAGAAAAATGGCGGTGTTTATGATACATCTTCTAAAATTGTGCATACATAAACCCTCCCGAAAGGCCGGAATAGGCCTTTACCCAGACGGTGAGCACAGCCAGCGCCACAAAGAACGCCCATCGCAGCAGCCGAGGCCATTTTTGCATGGCCTGACGGCAGGGGGTCTTGCGCTGGATCAGGCTTGCGGCAAACATCAGGCACACACCGAAGGCAATGATGAGCAGATTGCCGGTCAGGTCGCTGCAAAAGCCCGAAAGCACGCTGGTGGGGTTGTTCTGCATGGGCAGAAGCTCCTGCAGGGACGACGGCAGCGTGAAAGCGGTAAAGGCGCGCTTCCAGAAGCCCAGCCCGTCGCGCAGAGTGCCCACCTCCGGCAGGACTTTGATGAAAGTGACCAGCAAAAAGGTACGCACAGTCTGAAACGCCCGCCACCAGAAGGAGGCCTCCCGGATATGCAGGGCGTGCTTGCAGCGCTGGTACACCGGCTCCAGCCAAAGAGACAGGATGATGAACAGGCCGTTGACGCCGCCCCACGCGATGTACGCCCAGCTCGCCCCGTGCCAAAGGCCGGTGGTGAGCCACACGGCCACCAGAGCGATGGAAGCTGGCAGGGTCTTGCCAAAATGGGTTCTGGCCTTCTGCCCGATGCGCAGATTCCATTTGGCCATGGCAATGGGATAATAGATGTACTTTTTGAACCAGTCGCCCAAACTGATGTGCCATCTGCGCCAGTATTCGGCAATGGATTTGGAAAAATAGGGACGGTCAAAGTTCTCCCGCAGACGGATGCCCAGCATCTGGCACAGGCCGCACATAATGTCCATATAACCGGAAAAATCGGCGTAGATCTGCACGGAGTACATGAGCCCGCCCACCATCACCGTAGCGCCGGAATAGGCGGCGTAGTTCTGAAAAATATCCCCCACATAGGGCGCCAGCAGATCGGCAATGACGATCTTTTTGAAAAAGCCCCAGAGCATGCGCTGGCCGCCCAGAGAGTAGTTTTCATAACAGAAGCTGTGGCCGGTGAACAGTTCCGCGGACAACTGCTCGAAGTCGCTGATGGGCCCCTGGGTAATCTGGGGGAAGAAAGAGACGAACAGCAGGGTCTTGAGAAAATTCCCCTCCGCCCGGCAATTGCCCCAGTACACATCCACCACATAGCCCATGGTCTGAAACGTATAAAAGGAGATGCCCAGCGGTACCAGAAACCGCAGGGTATCCTCCCCCTGGGGCAGTCCCAGCAGCCCCAGCAGGCCGTTGACCTGGGCGAACAGGAAGTGGAAATACTTGAAAAAGCACAGCACACCGAAGTTCAGCACCAGCGTCACAATCAGAATCGTCCGGCGCTTCTTCTTGGTGGCGGCCTTAAAGGCGGACTTTTCTTCTCTGGTCAGTTCGCCCCGGTTGGCGGCAAAATAGGCCTTCTGCCGGTCGGCCAGCGCCTGCATCCACCGCACCGCGCCGTAGGACGTGGCGGCGGTCAGCAGGACGAACACAAAGCCCTCGACGCCGCTCAGCAGATAGAACGCCGCGCTGGCGCACAGAAGCACCACCCACTGCCATTTTTTCGGCGTCAGGTAGTACACTGCCAGCAGCACCGCCAAAAACAGCAAAAATGAGAATGATGTAATGGACATAAATACGCCCCTTTGGGTGAATTATTCTTCTTCCTGAATGGTCTGGATCATCTTCCACATGGCTTCCACGCTGTTGAAGTTCTCGTTTTTCATCCACTTGGGGCTGATCTCAATGTCAAAGGTGTCGGAGATTTCCATGATGAGGTTGACGATGCTGAAAGAGTCCAGCACCTTTCCGTCGATGAGATTTTTCTCCGTGGCGTAGTCCACATCGGGGTTGATTTCTTCCAAAATTTCCAGCAACTGTTCCAAGTTCTTTTCCTCCTGACAGGTTTTTGCGGTAAATCGCCGCCTCAAAGGGGTCACAGCAGGGCTTTCAAAGCCTGCCGGTCGGTTTTGCCGTTGGCGTTGAGCGGCCACTGCTCCAGCAGCACCACTTTATTGGGCAGCATATAGGACGACAGACGCGGCCGCAGCAGACTGCGGATGGCTTTGGCGTCCGCCGGGGAAGCCGCCGGAGCGCTCTGGGCAAACAGGACAATCTTCTGCTTTTTCTGGTCGTACAGGCAGCAGCAGCGCTGAAGCTGCTCCAGAGAATTGGCCACGGCCTCGATCTCCCCCAGCTCGATGCGGTTGCCCAGATGCTTGATCTGGGCGTCCCGGCGGGCGGAAAAGACCAGATTGCCCGCCTCGTCATACTGTGCAATGTCGCCGGAGCGGAACGCCCGGCGCACCACGCCGTCGCCGAAGTCCTTCTGAATAAAGCTCGCCGCCGTCTTTTCCGGATCGTGGTAATAGCCCTCCGCCAGTGCCGGACTGACCAGATAAATCTCTCCCGGCATATGAGGCTGGGTAATGACGCGCTCGCCGTCCATGAGATAGAGCCGGCAGTTGCGCAGAGGCTTGCCCATGGGCAGCGACCGGGCGGCGTCCAGCTTTTGTTTGACGGGATAATAGCAGCAGACGCCCGCGATCTCCGACGAGCCGTAGAGATTCACATACTCCAGCCCGGGCAGGGCATCCATCCACTTGTTGAGGTACTTTACCGGCATCACCTCGCCCACGAAAAACACCCGCTTCAGGGTCGTGGGCAGGATCTCCGTAAAGGTGTTGAGCTGCGCCACAATGGACAGCGCCGTGGGCACCCAACTGATGAATGTCACCTTTTTCTTGTTGAGATAGTCAATGAGCATAGGCGGCATGGCAAACAGCTCTTTGGGCAGTACCTCCATGGCAGCGCCGGTCTTGAGCATGAGATAGAAGTCCTTGGCTGAGGCGTCAAAGAAAAAGGGCGTCTGGTTGCCGATGACATCGTCGGCGTCAAAGGGGAAGGTCTCGGTGTAGGCCTCAATGAAGCTGACAATGGCGCCGTGGCTTTTCAGCACCCCCTTGGGCACACCGGTAGAGCCGGAGGTGTAGACCATATAGGCCGGGCTGCGGGGCGTCAGTTCCCCGCTGCGGTCAGCGCTCTGCCAGCAGGGCTTGTCCGTCAGGGAAAGGCAGGTTCCCGTAAATCCCACGTCCCGCAGACGCTGCTTGTTCTCCTCGTCGGTATAAAACAAATCGATCCCCGCGTCGGCCACAATGGTTTGCAGCTTCTTCTCCGGAAGCTGGGGATCTACAGGTACATAAAAATTGCCGCTGAACAGCGCCGCCAGAAAATAGACGGCGGTAGAGGCGCTGCGGTCGGCCATGACGCCCACCGCACAGCTTCTTTTGTTCTCCAGCGCAGGATGCCCGGCCAGCATTCTGGCCAGCTCCCCCATCTGCCGGAAGGTATAGGCCGTCCGGCGATCCTCAACGGCGGTCTTGTCCGGGCACAGCCGTTCCAGCCGCTTGAGGTAATCCAGTACATGGTTCATAGGCGCACTCCTATGGCCAAGCGCCCTTTTTCGCGGTTGTGGCGCGCAAAGAGCGTTTGCCTGCAAGAATATCTAAAATATAACATGCCGGGCAGGAGATGTCAACCGACCCCACCGGACGAAACAGCGCCCGTTCAGGCCGGAAGTCTGCCGAAAATGCTGTACTTTTCTGTCGCCTTTGTCCCTCCGCCTGTTGACTTCTTCGCAGCGCGTTGGTATAATATAGTTACGAAATGGCGGCTTTTTCCGGCGCTGACAGCGCACCGACACAAAAAATCACCTCCGGCGGCACCCCGCCGGAGTTTTTTGCGGAAAGGGCTGCCGGATTGCAAGTACCCGATTTGGTTCGGAGTTGAAAGGAGAAACAAACAAATGGATATGACCACTGCATCCTGCCGCGAATTTGTCAAGGTTCTGGCCTCCAGCGAACCCGCTCCCGGCGGCGGCGGCGCGGCGGCGCTGGTAGGCGCTGTCGGCACGGCGCTGGGAAACATGGTGGGCTCTCTCACCGTGGGCAAGAAAAAATATGCCGACGTAGAGGCTGAGATCCGCGCGCTCATGGCCGAGTGCGACAAGCTGCAACAGGAACTGCTCGATCAGGTGCCCGCCGACGCCGAGGGCTTTGTGCCTCTGGCCAAGGCCTATGGCATCCCCAAGGACGACCCCACCCGGGAGACCGTGCTGGAGCAGGCCACCGTCACCGCCTGTCAGGTGCCGGTACATATTATGGAGCTGTGCTGTCAGGCGTTGGACGCCATCGCCGTCTTTGCCAAAAAGGGCAGCCGTCTGGCGGTATCCGACGCAGGCTGCGGCGCAGTCATGGTGAAATCCGCCCTGCAGGCCGCCTCTTTGAACGTCTTTATCAACACCAAGTCTCTGAAAGACCGCGACTATGCCCGGAAGCTCAACGAAAGATGCCTGAATATGCTGGACAAATACGGCAAGCTGGCCGACGAGATCTTTGAGACGGTGAAAAACGGATTTTTTCAGTAAACAAGCCGCCACGGACGCCGGGGGAACCTCCCGGCAGCCGGTGGCTCCCAAATATTGACAGGCTGCGCTTTTCCACGAAACGCAGCGGAAAGGAATGGTCACACTATGGCAAAATTATTACTGGGCAAAGAAGTTACGGATGCGCTCAACGCGAAGCTGACCCAGCGCGCGGACGCGCTGAAAGCCAAGGGCGTTACCCCCACGCTGGGTATCCTGCGCATTGGCGAAGCACCCTCCGATCTGAGCTATGAACGGGGCGCCACCAAGCGGGCGGAGCTGATTGGCATCGCCGTGCAGAAGCTGGTTCTGCCCGAGGATGCCTCCAAAGAGCAGGTGCTTGCCGCCATCGACCGGCTCAACGAAAACAAGAACATCCACGGCGTACTCATGTTCCGGCCGCTGCCTGCCCATCTGAAGGCGGACACCAACGAGATCTGCAATCGGCTCGACCCCAAGAAGGACGTGGACTGCATGACCGAGCTGTCCAACGCCGGCGTATTTGAGGGCAGAAGCGATCTGGGCTTTGCCCCCTGCACGCCCGCAGCCTGCATGGAGATTCTGGACTACTACGGCATCGACTGCAAGGGCAAGAACGCCGTGGTGATCGGCAGAAGTCTGGTGGTCGGCAAGCCCGCCGCCATGATGCTCATGGGCAAAAACGCCACGGTGACGGTCTGCCACACCAAGACCGTGAACACGGCGGAAATCTGCCGCCGTGCGGATATTCTGGTCTCCGCCGCCGGCGTGCTCAATTCCCTGACGAAAGATTATGTACGCCCCGGTCAGGTGGTTATTGACGTGTCCATCAACTGGGACGCCAACAAGCCCAACGCCAAGGGCGGCATGGGCGCCATTGCGGGCGACGCCGTGTACTCTGAGGTGGAGCCCATCGTAGACGCCATCACCCCGGTTCCCGGCGGCGTGGGCAGCGTCACCACCTCCGTTCTGATGAAGCACGTCATTGAGGCCGCCGAGCGCGCCTGACGCCGGAGGAACGGAGATGAAAAAACGCAACGATCTGTCCACCAGCGGTTTTCTGAAACTGCTGTTCGGATTCTTTACCCTGGCCTTTCTGGTCACGGCGGTAATCCTGCCCGACCGGGGGCAGATGTTTGACGGCCTGTGGCGAATCATCTCCCAGACAGCCAAGGTCTCCACCAACTATTTTGACTACGGCGGCTATGCCGGGGCGTTTTTGAACGCCGCGCTGGTGTGCCTGATCTGCACGGCGCTGTACTTTCTGCCGGGCGCGAAGGCCACGGGCACATCGGTCATCGCCTTTCTGCTCACGGCGGGCTTCACTTTCTGGGGCATCAATGTTCTGAACATCTGGTTCGGTTTTCTCGGGGTGCTTCTGTACTGTCTGGTCAAGGGCGTCCGCCCCGGCTCTCAGGTCAATGCCATGCTCTTCACCAGCGGCCTTGCGCCCCTGATCTCCGATCTGCTGCTGCGCTACCCCAACGCCGATGCGGTAGGCTTCTCCTGGACAGGGCTGGCGCTGGCCGTGGGCGTGGGGCTGGTCATCGGCTTCTTCCTGCCCGCCGGGTTGGCCAACGCCAAAAACTTTCATCAGGGCTACTCCATCTACTCCGCCGCCGTACCCATCGGCCTGACCGCATTTTTCCTCAACGCCTTTTTATATAAGGTGTTGGGCGGCACCCTCCCCGGCGGCGCCACCACTGATCTGGAGGTGGCCTCCTGGAACGTGTGCAACGTGTTCTGCTTTGTGGTCTTCGGTCTGTGCATCGCCGCCGCCCTGCTCATGGGCTGCAAGCCCAGAGACTATTGGGCGCTTCTGAAGGATGCGGGCTACGGCACAGATTTTCCCCAGCAGTACGGCTCCGCAGCGGCACTGATGAACGTGGGCGTGTTCGGCCTGTTCATTGTACTGTACTACAACCTGATTGGCGCGACCTTTAACGCCGTTACCTTCGGCTGTATCTTCTGTATGCTCAGTACCTGCTGCTCGGGCAGCCACCCCGGCAATGTCTGGCCCATCATGGTGGGCTATGTGGCCGCCTCCTTCCTGTGCAAATGGCTGGCCGTGGGCGACTATGCCCAGATGATCAACGCCCAGCCCATTGTGGTGGGTCTTTGCTTCGCCAACGGCCTGTCCCCCATCTCCGGCAAATACGGCTGGCCTTTCGGGATTCTGGCCGGAATGCTCCACTTCTGTCTGGTCACCAGCGTGCCCAATCTCCACGGCGGCTTCTGCCTGTATAACGGCGGATTTACGGCGGCCTTTGTGTGCGTTCTGCTGGTTCCCGTGCTGGAGCACTTCCTTCCCGCCCGGAAGCAGCAGCTTCAGACCAAGGCCGGAAAATAAACGGTCTTTGTGCAAATTCCCTCCCGGCAAAATGACAGGTGTTCGTTAAACAGTTTCAGTCCCGGCAGCGATGTCTGCCGGGACTGTTCTTGCATAGATTGAAGCCGTATGATATGATGAAACAGACCGATAAACTTGAATTTGGCGGAGGGATTTTTTGATATGTTCAAGAAGAAAGACAAGGCCAAGCAAGAAAGTTCCAATATCCAGCACATTTGGAACTTAACTGATCCAAATGATTTTATTGTTGCTATGACCGAGTATCTTGACAATAAAACTCAATATGGTGATGATATGTCTGTTTTGAGCGAAGCAGAACGTATTTTCTACATTACTCAAACAGTCGAAATGGAAGTAAACAACGGAGGCTTTTCTCAGTTTTTCTATAATTCCAGCGGCAATTTCTCAAATGAATTGGTGAGTGCATTTACCGCAATCGGAGCAAAAGTAACAGCGGCTATTTGTCAGAAAGCGATTTCAGCGTTTGGTCGTAATATCCCTGTTGATAGAGATAAGCGTGTGGAAATGTTAGACGAGCTTGAAAGCGAAGAAATTGATAAAATTCTTGAAGAGTGTGATAGTGCTTTCTGTGATTATGAAGACAATCTTAACGAACTCAACTATAACTTTGTAATAAAAAACAAGAAGTCATTCACTTTATCTACAAATTCCGCTTAGTCGAACTGATAAAGGGCGCACTTCTATACACCTTTCGGTGTACTGTACGGTCTGCAATTTTGCGCAGCACCAAAGCCTCCCTTGTGTAAAGGGAGGTGGCACGGCGTAAGCCGTGACGGAGGGATTGTCATGCAGCCAAAGCACAATAAGCAGTTGGTTCCTTTGGCAAAACAGCTGCGAAAAGAAATGACCAAGGA
>JAQYBZ010000032.1 GCA_029003235.1 Bacillota bacterium | reverse complement strand
GGCTGTAAAAAAGCCAAAATAGACTTTATGCGTGGCTACGAAGTAATGCTGGAATAACTGCGACCGGAAGCAATAATTTGTTTCGGTGATCCTTTTTCAGAGATGCAAGGCAATCTTTTGGTTGTTGATTATTGTGAATCTCGAAAGGTGGTGCGATAATATGGGCGGCAGAGGAACTTTTGCAGCGGGCAATTCTGTGCCTTATTCGTACAAAACAGTCGGATTTATCGAGGGCGTTAAAGTTTTGGAAGGAATTAATGGAAAACATGCTTTACCAGAGTCATCACATTCAAGCGATGCTTACATTAAATTAAAACCAGATGGAACTTTCCACGAAATGCGAATTTATAACAAAAATCATACCTTGAGTATAGAAATTGCATATCATCCGGAAAAATCTCTTACAGGAGATAATCATACTCCAGTTTTACATTATCACGCATATGATGAGCGCTTTAGCCAAAACAAAATCGGAGCATTTGGTAGAACGAACGCACGATTATTGACAGAAGAAATGAAGCAAAAATACGGTAAATATTTTAAGGGGATAAAATGAAATGATTAACGGAAATCCTAATGAGTTTATAGATAGAATATATACATGTCAGGACACAGTCTTTGTCTACCGAGGCGTCAAATATTGGTTTCAAGGATACATGCCTGATGACAGCACTGTACATATGGAAGTTTTTCAAGTTGATCCCGAAAAAGACGGGTACATATGGGAATATGACGGAAAAACCATTGAAGAATGTCATGAAGCATTTCTTGGAGCTCCAATCTTTGATGGGAAAACTTTTTGGGATGCAGAACAAGATATAGAGTGGGTTGATGACTAAAGAAGTATAAATATTGTTTCTGCTTATCCGGTAGCATATTAAGGAGGAAAATATGTATACAGTTAAAATTGTTCACGAATATATCCATGGTCCGATATGGGTTTATGGGCCGGATGGAATATCAGTATGGGAATATCCGTTGATACACAACGATACTGTTTTAGCAAAGTTGAACGAGCAAGCGGCAGATATGTATGACGGATACTTCGAATTCGACTCACACGATGTCCCATGTTGGTTTAATCACGAGAAAGAAAAGGCGGAAAAAGAGAGTATGCTCGATCTTATCACGCAAATAGTCGCTCGCTTGAACGAAATCAATGATGGCAGTTTTGTGATTGAGGACTTGGAAACCGAAAGGTTGAGGGCGTTATGAGTAGCTTTGTTAAAGAACAGCATCTTAGCTTATACCGTGAATTGAAGATCACTAAATCCGAGCTGCAGCAGGCGATCGGTGAAGACCTTCATAATGTCGAGTGCAAAAAAGCATACTGCATCAAACGCAGTGATGTTGTTAACGCCATTCAGCTTTATAAAAATGGCGCAATTTCCAAAGATGCTTTGGTGGAATGGGTCAACGTGGTCTGGTTTACAGAGCTTTTTGTGTTCGATGATGAAGATGCAGATAGCATTGTCAGTGTGCTGGAGGTCTTAGAGACTATGGATGAAGATGGTGTTGTTGTTTCGGAAGACGAATTATCGGAAATGATAACAGCATTATCTTCAAACACGGAATATACTCCGTCGTAATCACCTCAAAACGAAAAGCCGGCAGCGAAAGCTGTCGGCTTTTTGGCACGCCCGGCGCGATTCGAACGCGCGGCCTTTCGCTTAGGAGGCGAACGCTCTATCCTGCTGAGCTACGGGCGCATATTATGAAATTTAGGTAAATTAGGCTTTGATGGCATATCCCTTACGTTTTCCCGAAAAGGCACCAAAGGGTACCAAACAGGATGCCAAACTACCGGAGGTTTCCAAGCGAGGTCGCGAAATCGGCGTTTTTCTCGCGTTTTCTCGCTTTCCTGCGAGTATCACACGGATAGAGTAACACCTTAGGAGGCGAATGCTCTATCCTGCTGAGCT
Source organism: Bacillota bacterium (assembly GCA_029003235.1). Classification (GTDB taxonomy): domain Bacteria; phylum Bacillota; class Clostridia; order Oscillospirales; family Oscillospiraceae; genus JAFRPC01. The sequence continues at coordinate 3,939 of JAQYBZ010000032.1, read as the reverse complement.
ACGGGGGCAAATGACGATACTTGATTATTCTTCGGAATATTCAGAACTTTTTGACCGTTTTCTTTTCTCCTCTTCCCGATTCCCACGAATCTCATTTTGGCCAAAAAGTTCGGATTTTCGCTGTTTCCATTTTCCGGACTTTTTCAAAAGGTGATCGATCGAACGATCACTTAGGCGTTACAGTTTGAGCAGTCATCCCATGTCAACCGAAGGCAAAAAATAGCTGTTGCTCCTCTATTTATAATACACTCCCGGTTCCTGATATGCCTGCTGAGAAGTGGCTCTCTTGAAAGCAGCGTCGGTAGATGTTTCCTGCTTCATTTTATTGCACCATATCTAGATCCTCTTTGGCAGTGGGGATGAAATCAGAGCGCCCCTGGCATTATCGTATGAGAAACGCCTTGAAAAATCGCGTCAAGAGGGTTGCCGCCTGAGCACGCGTGGCGCTGTCGTGCGGCAGCAGATGCCCTTCCGAGCCGTAGAGAATGCCCTCATAAACGCACCACTGCATCGCCTCTGCAGCATAATCGCTGACGCTGTCCGCATCGGCAAAGCTGTTCAAATCCGACTGCCCCGAGGTGTCGATCCAAGACTGCCGCGCAAGTCTGTAAAGGATCGCCGCCGTCTGCTCGCGCGTCAGGTTTCCATCGGGCTGGAAGGTCGTCTCATCCACGCCTTTGACGATTCCATGCTCTGCTGCCCAGGCGACTGCCTCGGTGTACCACAGATCTGCCGGCACATCAGAAAAGCTGCTCGGCTCTGCCTTCGGGCTGCCCATGTTCCGCCACAAAACCGTCACCAGCATTGCTCGGGTCATGGGAGCCTCGGGAGAGAACTGCGCATCGCTCATTCCCTTCATCAATCCCTTTTTCACCGCGTAGTCGATGCCCTCATGGTACCATAGTTGTTGATTCACATCCGTAAAATGTGCGGAGGGACAGTCTGTCTCCGGCTGTGCCTGCCGCGTGGCATCGAGCACCGCCTTGCGGATTCCCTCGCTGCTGAAGGTCGCTGAAGAAACCGCATCCACCTGCCGCACCGCCTCATCCGAGGACAGCCCAAGCAAGCGTCCAAACATGGTTATCGCGCGCTGCCAGACTTCCGGCGTCTCTCCCTGCCGCAGAACACGAATGCCGGAGATTTTTCCGAGCGCGACGGTGACCTCAAGTTGAATCATGCTGCCGCGACCCTCGCCGCTGCCGATGTAAACACCCTCAGCGTAGCCTGTGTGCCGCACGGGCATCGTCGGCATTTCCTCGTAAGCTGCGGCAGTAAATACACCTGCAGTCATCACTGTAAGCAGTACAAATAGAATCAAAACCTTCTTCATTTTTCTCCCTTATTTATGGTAGATTTTGTCGGTTTTCTCCATTTATCCCTCGGTTTTTATCGAAAGCCCTTAAAAGGACTGTAAAACCTCGCGCCATTCATCCGCCATAACACCACCGGTAACCTGCTGATGATGGTTGTACGGCAGGGAAAAAATCTGTCAGCATGCGGCAGAAGCCTGCCTTGCTGTTGTGTGCCTGGTGTAGCGTTCCGCGAATCCTTTCCTCATCTATACCGCCACTTTCCGATGGCTCTATGATAACCGATTTTTGACCCCGCGTCAACTCCCCGCCAATAAAAACGCCGCCAAAATCAGCCACTACCCTTCCGATCAAGTGCGCTCTCCTGCCGAAATTCTTCAAGCATCTCACGCAAGACTTGCGCCTCACGCAACTTACTCTGTCTCGTGAGCAAAAAGGCAGTAGAAGCCGAAAACAACTCTGCCGCCCCGACTGGCAGTTCCACCTGCCGCACCTGTCTGATTAGGAAACGCCGTTGGGAAATGACCGGCGTTTCGAAAAATAACCGCCACAAATCACACGATTTTGTGGCGGTTGGCACCCCCGGGAGGATTTGAACCTCTGACCCTTCGCTTAGGAGTTACAATTTGAGCAGTAATCCCGTGTCAACCGAAGGCAAAGAAAGTCAGTATTTTCAAGGCTTTCCGGCACTTCAGTGTCAATCCATGTAAGCCAAAATAAAGCAAAATAACGCCAGATAAACGCACGATGATTAGAAAATTCTTAGATTTTTCTAATCGTGTGGATTGGTGCATTTTCCCTTCGTCGCGTATCATAGCTGTTTGTGCATACAGCATCCAAGGAATCGCTTTCCGTTTTCAGGCTCACCGTGTTATTTGATCTCAGGCTCTCTCCGGAGCATACGGAATATGTGCAAATCCCAAATTGGCGCAACGCAGACGCCGCGTTGTCATGTACGGGCACCGCCGGAGGCGCTGCACTTTTCCAGCTTGCACAGGCGGTTGCGTTCCATGAGGACGGCTTGGCAGCGTTTGCACAGGTTCTGTGCGGCGGCGGTGTCATTCTCCAGCACGGCTTTTTGCAGTTCGTCCGTCAGGGCATTCAGGTCGGCTTCCGTTTCCTGCGTAGCTTCGCTGCTGACCGGATCAGAGAACCGAATCTCCTCCGCAAGCTGTGTCAGGCATTTTGCAGTCACAGGATCCTCACATTGCCCCGGCAAAACGCTGAGCTTGGATTGGATCGCCCGCATTGCGGCAACATCCTTTTTCAGCTTGGCATCCTGGATATGGATCTGCTCCGCCACGGCATCGGCGCTGATCAGCCCGATGACCGCCGCGCCCAGCCCGATGGCGTACACCAGCGCAGCCAGCCACACCGGCACCCACTTTCCCAGAGCCATCAGCAGCAGCCCCGCAACGAGCTGCACAACGCCGTAAATGACGCCGATCCTCGCGATGGGGAAGCCGTAAAATCTGCTTTTCGCGTCGGGATTTTTCACAAACGCGATGTAGATCGACGCCGCCACGACGCAGAAGGCGATCAGGGTAAACACAAAACTGACCCAGTAGGTCGCCGTTTTCGCAAAGGGGATCAAAAACGCGATCAGTATGTAGAGGATCAGCAGGACGCCCAGTCCTACGATCCCGCGCAAGGTATCTTTTTTCATTTAGTTCAGTCCTTTCAGTTCCTTCTCGATTTGCGCCAGTTGGGCCTCAATTTCCCTGCGCCGTTTGCCGGTGAAGAGGCCTTTGAGGCTGGCAAGCTCGGATTGAACATCCGCCCGCTGCTGCTGAAGCTGCGCAATGCGGCGCGCTTTCTGCTCTGCCCTGCGCTGTTCTTCTTGTTTTCTGGCTTCTTCCCTGCGCTTTCTTCTCTCTTCCTGTTCTTCTTCCAGAGTATCCACACTTTGGAACAGCCGCCAGTCACCCACATTGCGCTGACCGGAAGGATTCCCTCCCACAGCCACCACCGTACCATCGGATCTCAGGCCCACTGTATGGTAATACCCCGCGCTGACTGCCACAATGTCACGCCAAGTGCCCACACGGCACTGACCGGAACGATTACCTCCCACGGCCACCACCGTGCCGTCAGATTTCAGACCCACTGTATGGTAAGGCCCTGCGCTTACTGCCACAATGTCACGCCAAGTGCCCACATCACACCGTCCATCACTCTTGTCTCCCACAGCCACCACCGTGCCGTCGGCTTTCAGGCCTACGGTGTGAGAGCCTCCTGCGCTGATGGCCACAATGTCTTTCCAGCCGCTGACATCGCACTGGCCAGTGACGTTATTTCCCACAGCCACCACAGTGCCGTCAGCTTTCATGCCTACGGTAAATCTGTCTGACGCACTGATCATGTTCTGCGCCGGAGCGTACCGGCTGCGCCATTGGCGGAAGATTTCCATAAACCGCAGACGCTCCTGACGCTGACGCTCATCCTGTTCCTGCTCGATACGCTTCTGTCGTGTCACAATGGCATCGATATCGCCGGTCAGCTCCGCTCTCAGGGTCTCGCTTCCGAAACGGATCGCTTTTTGATAGTTGCCGTTATGATCAAAAGGCTTTTCCTGATTCCCCAGCGCTGTCCGCTCTCTGACCTGCAGGTCTGCCATCAGTTTTCCCAG
>JAQYBZ010000031.1 GCA_029003235.1 Bacillota bacterium | reverse complement strand
CCGGCGCTGGCGCTGCCCTTTGTGGATGTGAAAGACACCGACTATTTCCGCGCTCCCGTGGCGTGGGCGCTGGACAACGCCATCACCTACGGCGACGACGAGACCCACTTTGCACCCCAAAGCCCCTGCACCAGAGAGCAGGTGGTGACGTTCCTGTGGCGCGCCAGCGGCAAGCCCGCTCCCAAGTCCGAAACCTGTCCCTTTGTGGACGTAAAGCCCACGGACTACTCCTATGACGCCGTTCGCTGGGCAGCGGAGCATGGCATCACCATGGGTACGGATGACACCCACTTCTCTCCCAAGGCCACGGTGACCCGGGCGCAGTTCGTCAGCTTCCTGTGGCGCGCCGACGGCAAGCCGGAATCCGGTACGGAGAACACCTTCACCGATCTGGACGAGAACGAATACTACGTTCCCGCCGTTCTGTGGGCGGTGGAAAAGCAGATCACCGTGGGCACCGGAGATGGCAAATTCTCCCCCGATGCCCCCTGCCTGCGGGAACAGGTGGTCACCTTCCTGTACCGGGACAGATAACCGGCACAACGTTTAAGAATAGGTACACCAAGGGCGCGGTTCTTACGAACCGCGCCCTTGCTTTATCGCTCATTCCGTTTTTTCGCACCGCTCCACATGGGCGGAGGGGTCGATCTCTGCCGTCCCGGAATACTGCACCAGACCGATCCTGCAATCAGCCCCAATAACCACCGTGCGTCCCCGGACGGCCTGCGCGTATACCGCTTCCAACGTCACCGTATCCGCTTCGATGGCATTCTTTACCTCCACTGTGCCTCTTGCACCCACCAGCTTTGGCAGCAGGCGTAGCAGGGCTCCCTCGCGGCTGGGCACAATACGCACTGTTCCGCCGCCTATGCTGTCGATATGCATCCCCCGCGCAAATTCGATGTCGATTTTCTCCGCGTTCATCAGACCTTCGCAGTCCACAACGCCCCGGACGTTGATGTCCTCGGCAGACAGGTCACCGCCGCATTTCAGGATTCCGGAAACGGAAAGCTCTGTGGCCTGGATGCTTCCCTGCCCGTTCAGGCTGCCGGAGACGCGCATCACACCCCCTTGAATCTGCCCGGCGCATTTCAGCGAGCCGGAGCATTTCAGCTCCGTTGCCGCAGTGCAGCGCTCCATGGATGCCGATCCGCTGACATGGAGGATGTCAGCCGCGACTGCCCCTTTTACGTCTGCGCTGCCGGACAGGTGCATCTCGCCGCCTACTTCCACGTCGCCGGCACAACGCACGGAGCCGGAGCAGTGAAATTCGCTGCAGGAAATGGGGCCGGTGATCTTTCCGCTACCGCTGATGTGGATTTGTTCATAGCTGCCCGGTTCCACTGTGCCCGAGCCGGAAATTCTAACACTCATTGTTCTTCTCCTTTAACATATCAAAAATTTTGTCCGTGATCTCCACGCTGCTCCCATCCTTGCGGGAAAGCGTAATGCGGTGTATGTCACTGATCAGAAGCTTTTTTTCTCCATATCTGGTGCTGATGACCAGCGCCTCCGGCGTGCTGCTTTGCAGTTTCCGGGAAAGCTCGTCCAGCAGCACCTCCTCTTTTCGGTTGAGGATCAGCTCTACGCGCTGGCAGATGAGCTCCCGGGGGAAGAAGGTCTCCTGCCCCGTCACCGTGGCCTTTTTGATGAACCACTCCTCGGGAATCAGCCCCTTTCGTTTCCACCGGTAGAGCGCTCCATAGGAAATGGCGTATCTTTCAAGCAGCGCCTTTTTAGAGATCAGCTCCTCATTCGCGTTGGTTTTGTTCTCCATGGCCTCTCCTTTCGTAACATTGTTACGCTTATTCTAGCATAACAATGTTACGCTGTCAACCCCCGCGAAAAGATTTTTTGTCGCGCCGCCACGGCCTTTTTGGGTTGACCAAGCAAATGGGCAGGAATCCGTTTGGATTCCTGCCCATATTGTTACTGTTGCGGTTCTCTTGCCGGGCGTCTGCGGCGGCGGGAACGGCTTCTGCGGGGTTTCTTTTTCCGTTCCTCGTCAAAGTTTTTGGCCAGCTCCGAGGTCTCATCATAGACCAGACGGCAGACCTTGACGCTCCCCTCCGCCTCGTGTTCAAAACGCAGACGGATAACATAGGTGCCGTGCTCCGGGCACTCGGCCTTGGCCAGATAACGCCGCCCCGACTGGGGATACCACTTGCCGCAGCTCATCTG
>JAQYBZ010000030.1 GCA_029003235.1 Bacillota bacterium | reverse complement strand
CCGTGAAAATCTCAGCTACTGCAAGGAACGCGGGATCCGGTTATCCGGTCCGGCTCTGGGCAGACCGAGAAAGGATGAGATTCAGGACAAGGCACAGAATTATCTGGATGAATGTGAACGTGTGGAAGTAGAGCGCAGGTTCAGTCCGGCGAAACGGAAATGCGGTATGGGGCTGGTTACTGCAAAGCTGCAGGAAACCGCCGCCCATGTGATTGCCATGTCAGTCCTCGTGCTGAATCTCCGAAAGATTCAGTGCGCCCTTTTGCAAGTTTTGACAGCATTGCTGGATACTTGGGTGCTGCAAAGAAAACTGGCGTTTGTTCAGTAGACATTAGTTATAATTGCAAATGTCAATCAGGAGGTCAATATGCTCCCCACCGCTTTGGAAATAGTGGCATAATGGAGATACGGCGCTTACAACAGCCGTGAAGCAGTACCCCAAAAACCTGAAAATCACACAACTTTTCACATAAAAAACAGGGGCTTTCTTTCGAAAACCCCTGTTTTTGGTCCGAGTGACTGGATTCGAACCAGCGGCCTCTTGAACCCCATTCAAGCGCGATACCAAACTTCGCTACACCCGGATGCCTCGTGCGGCATTTATAGTATCACAACTTCCTGTATTTTGCAAGCCTTTTTTCGTGAAAAAACGAAAAAACCTCAGCAGAAGGGCTGCATCCCCTCGTCGTAGACATTCATCCGGCAGCAGGAGGCAAAATCAGGCGCATCCTGCGGCAGATAGCGTTCCACTGCGGTCAGGAGCAACAGCGGATTCAAAGTAGGGTTCTGGGCGGACACCACCGCATCAAGGTGCAAAACGCCCGCCTGCTCCCCGCTGACCTCCACCCCGTGGAGCATGGGCGCAATATCCACCTGTGTCGGGCCGTTTTTGCCGTGCTTCTCCACCACAAGGGACGCGCCTGTCAGCAGGGCGGAAATGCGCCCTGCCGCGCCCTGAGGCACGCCGTGGTCATACTCCAGCGTGAGCCGCGCTTCCAGCCATTTCAGCTCCCGCAGTTTTCGCCCGGCGCAGAGGCACCGTGTCACGGCGATCCCCTCCGGCAGGGCATCGTTGAGCAACGCCGGAATCTGTTCCAACGGGGTCTTGTCCTCTTCGGCCAGCTCAAAGTCCAGCAGTTCGCACCGGCTGCTGACACCCACGGACAGGGGCATGGCCATGGACAGGCAGGGGTGGGGCGTAAAGCCCTGAGAGTGCTTCAAGAGCATCCCCGCCCGGCGGAAAGCCCGCTGAAAGACCCGCATGAGATCCAAGTGGGAAATCCACACGGCATTGCCGGTCTTTGAAAAAACAAGCCTAGCCATTGCAGACGCCTCCTTTCAGCATCCGGTTCATGCCACATCCGCCGCACTGCGTCCGGCAGTCCGCCGTTGTCTGCCCCCGGTATGCCTTTTCCCGTTCATGCCAGAAATAGGCCTTGGCAATGCCCACGTCAATGGTCTGCCACGGTAAGATTTCGCCCTTTCCATAGCCCCGGGTCGTAAAAAACGCCGGGTCAACGCCGCAGCTTTGGAACGCCTTTTCCCAGGCCTCCAGATTAAAATACTCCATCCATCCATCCAGTCTCGCGCCGTTTTTCACCGCCTGCTCCAGCACGGCGCCCATTCTCCGGTCGCCCCGGGCAAGCACGGCCTCCAGCCGGCTCAGCTCCGGGTCGTGCCAGCTATACTCCACGCACTTGGAGTACATGGCCTCTTTCAGCAGGCGCTGTCTGCGGGTATATTCCTGCGGGGAGATCTGCGGCTCCCACTGGAAGGGGGTAAAAGGCTTTGGCACAAAAAAGGCGGTAGAAACGTGGACACGCAGTCCGCGTTTTTTGTTTGTGGCGGTTTTGCGCCAGGTTTGAATGATCTTGAACACCAGCTCGGCAATCCCCAGAACGTCCTCGTCCGTTTCTGTGGGCAGTCCCAGCATGAAGTAAAGTTTCACATTGTTCCAGCCGCCGGAAAAGGCAGTGGCGCAGGTGTCCAGAATTTCCTCCTCCGTCAGATTCTTGTTAATGACATCCCGCAGGCGCTGGGTGCCGGCTTCCGGGGCAAAGGTCAGGCTGCTTTTTCGCACCAGTTGCAGCTTCTGCATCAGCTCCCGGGAAAAGCTGTCCACCCGCAGGGAGGGCACGGAAATGTTGATCTTGCGCGGCAGGCAGTAGTCCATCAGGCGATCCGTCAGCTCCGGCAGGTATTTGTAGTCGGAGGTGGACAGGCTGGCCAGCGTCATCTCATGGTTTCCGGAGTTTTCCAAAGACTCCACCGCCTGCCTGTACAGGGTATCCGCCGAGCGCGGCCGCACGGGGCGGGTGGTAAATCCCGCCTGACAAAAGCGGCAGCCACGGATACACCCGCGCATGACCTCCAGATTGGCTCTGTCGTGGACGATTTCCGTAGAGGGCACAATCATCCGGGTGGGATAGGGCGCCGTGTTCAGATCCTCGATCAGCCGCTTGGTGACCTTCTCCGGCGCGCCCTTTTGCGCCACGATCTGCGTCAGCGTTCCGTCCTGACCATAGCAGTGCTCATAGAAAGCGGGCACATAGACGCCGCCGAGTTTGGCCGCCTGCAGCAAAAACCGTTCCTTGCTCCAGTTTTGCGCCTTGGCCATCTGATAGAGGGATACGATTTCCACGATGACTTCTTCGCCCTCTCCAACGACGAACAGATCTACAAAATCGGCCAAAGGCTCCGGATTGCAGGTGCAGCCGCCGCCGGCAATGACCAGATTCTTCAGCCCCTGCCGGTCTGCAGCATGGAGGGGCACACCTGCAAGATCCAGCATGTTCAGCACATTGGTATAGCACATCTCATAGCCCAGAGAGAATGCCAGCATATCAAACTCCGCCACGGGATCATGACTCTCCAGCGCGTACAGGGGCAGACCGTTTTTGCGCATGGCGTCCTCCATGTCCCCCCAGGGGGCAAAAACGCGCTCACACCAGACGCCCTCCATGGCGTTCATAATGGCGTAGAGGATATGCAGCCCCATATTGGACATACCGATCTCATAGGTATCCGGGAAGCAAAAGGCCACGCGCACATCCACCTCCGCCTTGTCCTTGACGATCTGGTTGTATTCTCCGCCCACATACCGGGCAGGCTTCTGCACTGTGGGCAGGATTCGGTTCAAAGTGTCGGTCATTGTCATAGCCTCAACTGTTTTTTCTTCTATTGTAGCCGTCAGCCGCCCATTTTGCAAGGAGTATTTCCCCCACGCCGCCTGCCACTTGTTTCCGCTGCCGGAACACCCCTCTGCACAGCCCGCCATTTCAGGCATATTCCTCTGACAGGCGTCTGCTTTCCTTTCCCGCGGACGAAAAACAGAGAGCGGAAAACTCCGCTCTCTGTCTTTTTTTGTTTTTTGGGAACGCGATCCGGGGTTTTTCCGCCGCAAGCGGCTTTTCTTGGGTCAGCTATGCGCCCGAACCCGTCACGGAAGCTGTATCAGTCCCTCCGCGCATCGCCGCGCAGTATACTGGCAGACTTCGGGCTTGCAGTGGCCGCTAAACAGGCCGTCGTACCGAAACACGGGGCAGACCGGGCAGTGCTTTTCATAGACGCACCCGCTGCACTCTGCCGGGCGTACAACCTGTTTCATCTTGCTGCGAATGTTGTTCCACGCAGTGGAAAAACCGACCTGCATGACATCCTCTGTAATCTCAGGGATGGACATACACGGGTGCATTTTTCCCTGCCAGTCCATGACAAAGCGAACCGTTCCGGCGTTGCAGGGCATACCGGTCTCAGTCTGCTTCCCATCCCCGCCGGGCTTGGGCACATCCTCCGGAGCTTTCGGCTCCACCGCAGCACCGTGCAGGCGCTGCTTTTCTTTCTGGATCCACAGCCGCTCCTCCACAGTCAACATGCAGTCGTCTTCTCTGGATACGTCCTCCCTTGCGGGGATCAGGTCATCGCTAACACGGTAATTGATGCGGTGATCGTCCAGATACCGGATGATATTCATCACATCCGGAAGCATTTGTCTGCTGGGCGTAACAGCCACCCGGTAGGTGATCTTGTATTTCTCCAGCAGTTCCAACGCCTGCGTTACTTTAGAGAAGCTCCGCACACCCGTGACCGCCTCATAGCCTTCGTCGCTGCTTCCGTAGAGAGAAATCTGAATCCACTCAGGGCGATGCTGTGCAAAAAACTGCGCCATTTCCTCATTGATCAAAACGCCGTTGGTATTGACAGACATGATCACGCCCTGATTGTACAGATGCAGATACAGTTCCTTAAAGTCCGGCCGGAGCAGGCACTCGCCGCCGGTGAACAGGGCAAAGAGCATGCCGTTACGGTACGCCTCGTCCATAATGGAGATCCATTGTTCCGTGGTGAGTTCTTTTTTTCTGGCCTCCGCCTGATTCATCACATGTACATAGCACATTTTGCAGTTCAGGTTGCATCTTCCGGTCAATTCAAATGCGCCGTACAGGGGGGTTCCAAGCTGCTTTGCCTGCTGCTTAAGAGCCTTGATTACTTCATTGTTCTGAATTTGCATCTGTATACCTTCCCTTCTTACGTTCTGGCAGCGAAAACAAACCCAATATCCGGCAATCAGGTACCGTAATAAACCGCCGCAGCGTCGTAGTAGTTCATCAGCGCATTCAGCGTGTTGACCAGATTGGTGTTGGTGCTGCTCTGACGGCTGGCTACATAGTTCTCAATGCTGAAGGTCCAGGTCTCACTGATGGCCTCGCCGGTGGTCTTGTCGTACACCGTCAGGGACACAGGCACTCTGCCTTCGTTGGCCCAC
>JAQYBZ010000029.1 GCA_029003235.1 Bacillota bacterium | reverse complement strand
CGGCAGAAATTTCCGTGGAGTTTGTGAGTATATCGATGCTGCGGTAAAGCAATCCCTCAGTCAGCTTCGCTGACAGCTCCCTTTACACAAGGGAGCCCTGGGCGCTGCCGCGCCAGTGCATAACATAAAAACCGACCTATGATCGTAACCATAGGTCGGTTTCACTGTTTTACGAACACCCCGCCAAACCGCCGGGAGGGTTTTTCTATGCAGAAGCACAGCCAAACAGCCCTGTGCCGTCTGCAACGGCATGGTCTGAAATTCAGGCGCGTGGGTAAAAACGCGTGACGCCTTTGGCTGTTTTCACGGCGGCTGCCGGTGCATTTGGTTTCCTGCCGGCAGCCGCCGGAAATCCGGCCGCTTACGCCGGATACGACAGCCGGGACAGGCGTAAACGCCTGTCCCGGCTGTGTTTTTGATTTTTAGAATCAGTAGACAATGACAGTGGTACCCACCGGCACCTGGGTGTAGATGAAGCCGCAGTCTTCATCCCGCATACGGATGCAGCCATGGGAGGCCGGTCTTCCGATGGTGGGATTGTAAATGGTGCCGTCAAAATTCTTGGGCAGAGAATGGAACGCTCTTCCCTGGTAATCAAAAAGGGATATCTTATCCACATAGAACGCCTCGTAATTCCAGCGGGTGCTGCGGTATTTAATGGTGGTATTCTGCACCAGCGTGGGCGTGGTGTTGCTGCCCGTTGCCGCCGGGCAGGCCTTATAGAGCTTCCAGTTTCCCTTGCTGCCAATGAAGATATTGACCTTCTGGGTGTAGAGGCTGATCCAGATCAGGTACTTGCTGGAGCTGGAATAATTGTGAACCTCATTGACCCAACATTCCTTGATGGCCGTGGAATAGTCCCTGGTGGTGTAGAACTGAGAGCCGGAGATACGGATGGCATTGTAGTCCACCCAGCCGACTTTCCCGTTGGTCAGGCGGATCCGGGCAAATCTTGTGCCGTAATAGGTCTCGTATGTAACCTGGGTATTGGCAGGCACCGTGGTCATATAGCCCGTCAGAGCGGTGTCCGTGTGGGAGCTGTAAAGCCCGGTGGCATATTTGACAGTGGCCTGTACGTTCTCCGTGCGGACATTCTTTGCCATTTCATAGATAGCTGCGTCGAAGGAAACCCTGGCGGTAAATTCCCTGACCTCGTCCTCGGTGATAAGCTTCAGCTTTACCGTGACAGATTCTTTCTCCATGAGGTAGGGGGAGAAGTCCATATAGCACTTATCCTCCATGCCGTCGTAGAGCCTGCCGTTGGCCTGACTCCAGACCAGCTTGCCCTCCAGATACCAGGCAATGGCGCAGGGGCGCTTGCCGTCGGCCACAGCGCCGGTGGTGGTGTCCACATTGCTCAGCTTCATGGAAATGTAGCCGCCGGGCGTGCTGAGGGTCGGTTCAAAGCTGTCCGTCCGCTCCGCAGTAATCTGGCTCAGACCGGGATCGATCTGCTCGGTTCTGTTCTCCACCGGGCAGGTCACGGTGCAGCCGTCTCTGCCAATCTTCAGTTCCTTCACCGTGCCGCTGCCGTCCACGGTCACATTTTTGCCGTTGACGTTCAGGGTCTGTACGCTGCCGTTGACCGTAACGGTGGTGCCCTCTGCCGTGGCCTCCACTGTGACCGCAGCCGCCTCGGCGTCCGGTTCAATGCACAGTTTGCCGCTGCGGACAGCTACGCTGTCCGCCTTACCCGTCAGGGTGGCGTCGGCGTAAAGCTGCACAGCACCCAGGCTCCCGCCCAGTCTGGTGCCGGCCTTGCACACAAGGATCTGCTCCGGCGCCTGATCGCAGTCCAGCTCCGCGGGTCTGCAAAGCACCAGCGTGCCGATATGGCAGTTGCGAAGCGTCAGCTTCAGGCTGCCGCACCCCTGCACGATCAGCTTTCCCGTCACGGTCACGCCGTCCAGCGTCATTTCCGGCGCTTCGTTGGACAAAAACAGGTTTTCCGCCTGGGTGCCCGGCTCCAGCGTATCCGCCGCTACGGCAACACTGCCGGTGCTTTGCAGGGGCACTTCTTCGCTGATCTGCGTAAGGATCTGGCTCAGCACCTGTGCCAGCTCCTGCCGGGTGATCTTGCCCTTGGGATTTATTCTCTTGTTGTTGTCGCCGCGCACATAACCCGCCGCCACCATGGCTGCCAGATTCTGCTGCGCCCACGAGCTGATTTTATCCGCGTCCTTAAAGGCGTACAGATCGGTGGTCTTGCCGCCGGTGACGCCAAAGGTTCTTGCCAGAACAGCAAAGGCCTGCTCTCTGGTGATGCTGGCGTTGGGCTCCATGGTGCCGTCCTCGTTGCCGTAGAAGATGCCCACCGCCACCGCGCGGGACAGATAGTCATAGTACCACGCCGACGTCTGCATATCCCGGAACCCGGACAGATCGGCCTTGGTCTGCGTGCGGATGACACGCATTAAGATGGTTGCGATCTCTCCGCGGGTCGCCGTGTCCTCCGGGCAGAGGTTTCCTTCTTCGTTGCCCTGCAAAATACCGTTGCGCACGGCAAACAGCAACGCCGGCCTTGCCCAGTCGTCTTTGATGCCGTATTTTTCAATGAGCTGTTCATCCGTCAGCTCCGGCTCCTCCGGTTCCGTTGCCTCGGTGTCTTTGGTGGTCCGTTCCGGCCCCGTGGTCTGCTCCGGGTCGGTGGCTTCCGTCGTCTCCGTGGTTCCGGTGGCTTCCGTGGTTTGCTCCGGCTGGGTCGTCTCCGTGGTGGGTTCCACCGCAAAGACCGTTACGCTCAGCAGCGTCAGCAGCGCCAAAACAACTGCCAGCGCACTGATGGCCGCACCGTGTTTCATTCTCTTTTCCTCCTTTGCGATCCGGCCAATAAGCCGACATCAAAAGTGCGATTTCCGTTATGGCGCTATTATACCATAGTAAACGGTTACAAATCAAGGCACAAAGCAGTATCAATTTGCCTTTCCCTGCCGGAAACGGCGCAAAAAAAGGAACTGCCGCAGAAGCCTGTTCTGCGGCAGTTCCTTATGGCGGTTAGACCTTCTCCTTGACCTTGGCAGCCTTGCCGAGACGGTCACGCAGATAATACAGCTTTGCTCTGCGAACCTTGCCCTTGCGGACGGTCTCGATCTTGACAATGGTGGGAGAATGGAGCGGGAATACCTTCTCGCAGCCGACGCCGTAGCTCAGGCGGCGAACGGTAAAGGACTCGTCGATGCCGCCGTGCTTCTTGGCAATGACGGTGCCTTCGAAGACCTGTACTCTTTCGCGGGTGCCTTCTTTGATTCTGACATGAACGCGAACCGTGTCGCCCACATGGACAACGGGGGGTTCTTCCTTCATGTACTGGCTGGTAAGAGCCTTCATGAGATCCATAACTTTGTCCTCCTTGAATATTAGGCGTTCTTAACACAAGTAATGCCGCTGTACACGCGTACCGGCTGTGACAGAGGACCACCCGATTTGCAGACTTGTGTATTATACCGTAACCCTTCAAGGAAATCAAGTGTTTTTTCCGGGTTTTTTCAATCTTTTCTCTATTTTTCCGGGGCAGCTTCTACGCCCGAAAACAGGGGCATGCCGTTTTGGGTGTCAATCACCCCATAGACGAAGGAACGGTCAAAGTGCAGCGGCGTGGCCTGATCTGCAATGGCAGCGGCACGGAACATGACCACCGCCGAAGCCGCGGCGGCCTCGGTGCCCTTTTCATCCACCGTGAGCTTGACCTTTTGCAGCGCCGTGCCGAGAAAGAGCTCATCGTCCTTCTGGCCGCACATGGCGGAAAAATCCGCTCCCCCCTGGGAAAAGGCGTCGGACATCCCCATGTCGATGAGCGCCTGATTCATAATCAGGGTGGTTTGCGCCGTAAACTTGGGCAGTTCCAGCTCCAGTTTTTGGGACTCTCCCTCGGTGACACATTGATAAAATGCGTCCGGCGCCATGGAGGCGGCATAGTCCGCGCCGGTCATGCCCTGGGGCGGCAGAATGGCCACAAAGGCCAGATCGCAGTCGGCATAGGGCAGCACCACCCCTTTTCCTCCATCGGGCAGCACATAGTAGCACAGCCCGGTCTTGGCGGACATGGTGGGCACGGAAACCGTTTCCCCGTTGTCCTTTGTAAAGGGCTTATCCGCCGTCTTCCTGGCTTCAAAGGGCGTCTGCCAGTCGGCTTTCAGATACAGGGCATTGATCAGCGCCAGCGCCGAAGCGCCGGTCAGAGGCTGCTCCAGCAGCTTGGGGATCAGCCCTTTGGTGTGTTCCTCACACCAGCGGTTGATGGCCTGCATGGTCTCCCCGGAGGACAGCCTGCACGAGAAGCTCTCGGCAGAAAACAGGGTCTCAAGATCGTCGGCATAGTCGGCGCTGACGGAAAAGCCCTCGTCCACCCAGACGGAATTGGCCAGCGACAGCTCCGCACCGCCTGCGGCCAGCCGCGCCGTTTCCTCTGCGGCAAAGGCGCACAGTTTCTCCACATCGGCGCCCAGCACCTGTTCCATCTGGGCAAGGGTATTTCCCCCCGCTCCTCTGGCGGCCATGGCCAGCGCCAGATAGGCAGACAGGGGCGAAATCACCGTATTTTTCCCCGGTTCCGCCGCCCTTTGGAGCAGCGCCGCAGAAAATACCGCAGCACCGTCCTCCGGCTCGCCGGTCTGCACCGGAGCAAGGGTCTCCGTATCCCGGTCAGCAACCCCGGCGGTCGTATCGGCGGTGGTTTGGGACGGGACGCCGGAAGTGCCGGGCGCGCAGCCGGTCAACAGCAGGCTGATGGCCAGAAGCAGCGTCAGGCAGGTATGAAATGATCTCATAGGGCAGCTCCTTTCGGTTTTGCTTGTTTAGACGTGCTGGGCGGGACTTTGTTCCGGATTTGTGACGAATTTGTGACAGTTTTGTTTTCAAACGCCCGTTGTGTTCCCCATTTTCCTGTGGTATGATGAACAAAAGGAAGTGATTTTATGAAACTGCTGCTGGTGGAGGACGACCGCTCCATCGTCTCCAACCTGACGGCCTTTCTGAATTCCGAGGGCTTTTCCGTCACTGCCGCCTCCGGGCAGCGGGACGCCGAGACGCGGCTGGCCGAGGGCAGCTTCGATCTGGTGCTGGCGGACATCGCTCTGGCCGACGGCAACGGGCTGGCCGTGTGCGGCATCGCCAAGCAGAAAGGGCTTCCGGTGATCTTTCTCACCGCCTCCGCAGACGAGACCAGCGTGGTCACCGGACTGGACATGGGCGCGGACGACTATATTTCCAAGCCCTTCCGTCCCCGGGAGCTGGTCTCCCGCATCCGCAGCGTTCTGCGCCGCTGCGGCAGAAGTCAGTCTGTGGTACAGTTGGGCTCTCTGAGCGTGGATATGGAAAAAGGCGTGGTGCTGAAAAACGGTCAGGTCGCCTATCTGTCTGCGCTGGAATACCGGCTGCTGCTTATTTTTCTCAACAACCGGGGCGTGGTACTCTCCCGCAGCAAACTGCTGGAGGCCATCTGGGATGTGGCCGGGGATTTTGTCAACGACAACACCCTGACGGTCTATATCAAGCGCCTGCGGAAGAAGATTGAAGACGATCCGCAGAACCCCCGGATCATCCGCACCGTGCGGGGACTGGGTTATAAGGTGGACTGACCATGGGATATTTTCGCAATCCGGAGATCCGCCGGGAGGCGGTCATTTTTGCGGTGCTGAGCCTTGCCGCCGCCGGTCTTGGCTTCTGGCTCTTCGGCGGCCTTGGCTGCGGTATACTGGCGGGCCTCAGCGCCATCTTTTGCGCCGTGCATTTTCTCTCCTCCTACCTGCGCTACCGGAATATCTGCCGGCTGTCGGCACAGTTGAACGCACTTTTGCACCATCAGGACTGCCTGCAACTGGCGCAGTACCGGGAGGGTGAGCTGTCCGTTCTGCGCACAGAGGTGGAAAAGCTGCTCCAGCGGCTGCAATACACCACAGACCAGCTTCAGAAGGACAAGGCGCTTCTGTCCGACTCCATGGCAGACATCTCTCACCAGCTCCGCACACCTCTGACCTCCATCAATCTCATCACCGCCATGCTGGTGCCGGAGGATCTGAGCCAGCAGCGAAAAATGGAGCTGCTGCAGGAATTGAAGCACCTGCTCTCCCGCATCGACTGGCTGGTGGAAGCCCTGCTGAAGCTGTCCAGAATCGACGCCGGGGCGGTGAACTTCCGCCGGGAACCGGTGTCCGTAAAGGCACTGGTAGAAACTGCCTGCGCGCCCCTGTCCGTACCCATGGAGGTGCGGGGGCAGTCCCTGCGCCTTTTGGTGGGTGACGAGCAGTTTCTGGGCGACGCGGCCTGGTCTGCCGAAGCGCTGGGCAACATTCTGAAAAACTGCATGGAACACACGCCGGAGGGCGGGCAGATCACCGTAACGGCCAGCCAGACGGCGCTGTATACGGAGCTCTGCGTCGCCGACACCGGCAGCGGTATTCCTCCGGAGGATCTGCCTCATCTCTTTGAGCGCTTTTACAAGGGCAAAAACGCCACGGCGGACAGCTTTGGCATCGGGCTGGCGCTGGCACAGCGCATCGTCAGCGCCCAGAACGGCACTCTGCGGGCGGAGAACCGCCCACAAGGGGGCGCGGCGTTCTTTCTGCGCTTCTATCATACCACCGTCTGAAGTCCGTGACAAAACCGTATTTTTCCAGTCACCGCCCTGTCACTTTGTCCCGATATACTAAGGTCATTCCAAGGATGGAGGCAAATCTATGGACATTTTACAAATCGAGCATCTGACAAAGATCTACGGCGAGGGCGAAAATCAAGTGCACGCCCTTAACGACGTGTCCTTTTCCGTGCCCCGAGGGCAGTTTCTGGCCATTATCGGCCCTTCCGGCTCCGGCAAGTCCACCCTGCTGCACATTCTGGGCGGCGTGGACCGTCCCACCTCCGGCAAGGTCTATATGGACGGGCAGGATGTCTACGCCCAGAGCGAGGACAATCTGGCCATTTTCCGCCGCCGTCAGGTGGGGCTGATCTACCAGTTCTACAACCTGATCCCCGTTCTGAACGTGACGGAAAACATGACCCTGCCGGTGCTGATGGACGGGCGCAAGGTGGACGAGGCGCGGCTTTCGGAGCTGCTGGACACCCTCGGCCTGCGCGGTCGGGAAAAGCATCTGCCCAACCAGCTCTCCGGCGGTCAGCAGCAGAGGGTGTCCATTGGCCGCGCCCTGATGAACGCCCCCGCGGTGGTGCTGGCGGACGAACCCACGGGCAATCTGGACTCCACCAACAGTCAGGAGATTGTGGCGCTGCTTAAACTGTCCAACCGGAAATACAACCAGACCCTCATCGTCATCACCCATGACGAGAGCATCGCGCTGCAGGCAGACCGGATCCTTGCCATCGAGGACGGCAGGATCACCAGAGATGAGGTTCTGCGCAGATGAACATTCTCAACAAATATACCAACCGCTCCCTGCGGCTCAACCGCACCCGGACGCTGGTGACCATCGTGGGCATTTTGCTCTCCGTCTGCCTGATCACCGCCGTCATTGAGGGCGCTTACAGCGGTCAGCAATATCTCATCCGGGTGGAGCAGGTCAGCACCGGCTCCTACACCGGCTTTTATGACGACATGGACGCCCGGCAGGTGCAGGCGCTGCAGGCCATGGACGACGTGGCACAGAGCGGCACACTGGAAGAAGTGGGCTATGCTCAAATCGGCAGTAAGAACGAATACAAGCCCTATCTTTACATCGTGGCAGCCTCCGGAGAGATGGAATCTCTGGCAGCCATCCACCTCACCGACGGCCGGATGCCCGAAAACGACGGTGAGCTGCTGCTGCCGGAGCATCTGTACGACAACGGCAACGTGCGCTTTTTTCTGGGCGATACCCTTACCCTTTCCGTCGGCCAGCGCCAAAGCGGCGGCAGCCGCCTGAAGCAGAACAACCCCTTTGTGCCGGGAGAGGAAACGCTGGAGGACACCCGGCAGAAGACCTACACCGTGGTGGGCTTCTACGAACGGCTGCACTACACCATCGAGGACTTCTCCGCTCCGGGGTATACGGCCATTACCGGCGGCCGGGGAGACGGCTCTTTTACGGCCTTCTTTGCCTTGAAGAATCCGGGAAAAGCCTTTGAATTTATAGACGCGGCGGGCTTCTCCAACGGCTATACCCTCAACAGTGATCTGATCAACCTGTACGGCGCCACCGCCAACAACTATGTGGCGACCATGCTCTACGGGCTGGCCGCCGTGCTGGTCATGCTGATCATGTTCGGCTCTGTTTCTCTGATCTACAATTCCTTCTCCATTTCCGTCAGTGAGCGAACCAAGCAGTTCGGCATCCTGAAATCCGTGGGCGCCACCAAAAAGCAGCTCACAGGCGCCGTGCTCCACGAGGCGCTGGCGCTGTGCATCGTGGCCATCCCTCTGGGGCTGGCGGTGGGCTGTCTGGGCATCGGCATCACCCTGCATCTGCTGCAGGGCACCTTCGACTCCATCATAGGCGTCAGCGGCGTGAAAATGCAGTTTTGTCTCACTCCCGCAGGGTTGGCGGTGGCTGCCGCCGTGGGGCTTCTTACCGCCCTGATCTCCGCGTGGCTGCCCGCCCGGCGCGCCGTCCGGCGGCCTGCCATTGAGTCCATCCGCCAGTCGGCGGACATTGCCATCCGAAGCAGCCAGGTGCGTACCTCCAAACTGACCTACCGGCTCTTTGGCTTTGAGGGTCTGCTGGCCTCCAAAAATTTCAAGCGCAACCGCAAGCAATACCGCGCCACGGTGCTGTCTCTGTTTATGAGTCTGGTGCTGTTTATCTCCGCCTCCTCTTTCTCCTCCTATCTGCGCGGTTCCGTGGGAGAAAGCATGAATACAACCGCCTGCGATCTGACCTACTACACCTACGCCGACGAAGACGGCCAGCCCATGCAGGACGTCAGTGAGCTGTTTTCTCTGCTTGGTTCTGTCCCCGGCGTCACCGACGCCATGTACGCCGACATCTGGAACGACACGCTGGAGCTTGACCGGCAGCTGCTGTCCGAGGAGGCTCTGGCAGAAATGTTGGCAGACTCCGGCGACGCCAGCACTTTCTTCTCTGTACACATCTGCTTTGTGGACGAGGCGTACTTTTCCAGACTTCTGGAGGAAAACGGTCTGAACCCGGCGGACTACGCCGACCGGCAGTCCCCACTGGGTCTTATTTATGACCACACCAATGCAATCCTCTACGAAGAGGACGGAGCGCGCTATGCCAATTATGACGTTCTCGGAACCGACGTCCTGCCCGCTACTCTGGAACTGGTACACAGCAAGCCTATAGACGGCTATGTACAGACAGAGACCGGCTATGATGAAGACGGTCGGCTCTACTATGAATATGTAAACGAGGAGCAGCTCGACAGCGAAACCGGGGAGATCTCCCCGGAGGGCGTGCTGCGTCTGCCGGCGCAGGAGGCCGAGATCCGGACGCCATTGCAGATTGGCGCACGGCTCAGTGCGCAACCCCTGTGCGGCAGTGAGTCCATGAGCATCCTATATCCGGCGTGGGCAGAGCAGGCTCTGATGGGGCGCGTACTCAACGCTCAAAACCTGTACTTCACGGCAGAGAACGCCTCCCCTGTCTACGAGGAAATGACCGCCCGTCTGCGGGAGAGCGGATACGCCACCTCCCAGCTCTACAATGTGGCCGCCAGCTTCGATTCCGAGCGCGCCATGATGACAGTGCTGGACGTGTTTAGCTACGGCTTTATCATTCTCATTTCCCTCATTGCCGCCGCCAATGTGTTCAACACCATTTCCAACAACATCGCCCTGCGGCGGCGGGAATTTGCCATGCTCAAATCCGTGGGCATGACCACCGCCAGCTTTCACCGCATGATGAATTATGAGTGTCTGCTCTACGGGCTGAAAGCCCTGCTTTTGGGGCTTCCTGTGTCCTTCGCGGTGACCTGGCTCATCTATAAATCCGTGGCCAACGCCTTTGTGACCCGGTTCTATGTTCCCTGGGTCAGCGTAGTCATTGGCGTGTGCAGCATCTTTGCCGTCGTCTTTGTCTCCATGCTCTACGCCATGAGAAAGATCCGGCAGGAAAACCCCATCGACGCTCTACGCAACGAGAATCTGTAACTCCAAAGAACCGCCAGGCGGGCTTTTCCACCGGGAAAGCCCGCCTGGTTCCTCTGTCAGCTTCTATTTTGGAGCCGGCAGGAATTTTGTTCGCTCTCCCCGCTGCGCCGGGGAGGCTGCAAATCAACGCCGATTCCTGCAAGCCCGAAGGGACTACAGGAATCGGCGTTTTCGTAGGGAATCTAAAACAGTTCCGGTGTATGACAGAGAAACCGGATTATTTTTCCTCCGGCAGACTGCCGGAGTCAATGTGCCGCTGAATCTGGCTCATAATCATTTCCAGCGCCACCAGATTTTTGCCGCCCTCCAGCACCACCAGATCGGCGTTTTTCTTGCTGGGCTCCACAAACTGCTCGTGCATGGGCTTCACCGTATCCAGATACTGGTTGAGAACGGAATCCAGACTTCTGCCGCGCTTGGTCACGTCCCGGCGGATACGGCGGATGAGCCGCACGTCCGCGTCGGTGTCCACAAAGATCTTAATATCCATCAGGTCGCACAGGGCCTTGTTTTCAAAAATCAAAATACCCTCCACAATGACCACGTTGCGGGGCTCCACGACGGTGACCTCGTTGCCGCGATTGTGAATGGTATAATCGTATACCGGGCACTCGATGGCTTTGCCCTGTTTTAAGAGCTTGAGATGCTCTATCATCATCTCGGTGTCAAAGGCATCGGGATGGTCGTAGTTGAGCTTGCTTCTCTGCTCATAGGGCAGTTCGTCGTGCGCCCGGTAGTAGTTGTCATGGCTGAGAACTGCGATATTGTCGTTAAAGCGCTTCATGATGTTCTTCATCAAGGTGGTCTTTCCGCTGCCGCTGCCTCCCGCAATGCCAATTACCAAGATATTATCTGCCATGACGCTCCTCCATATCGTTTTTGTCTATGCCGTGGTACACCGACAGAAGCAAAGCTCCTGCCGGTGTACCAGAAATTTACATATCGGATGTTTACCGTTGTCCCTTGTCGTAAGGAATACCCTCTGCCTTGGGAGCGTGGGAATTCTTGGACGTAAAGGCCAGAACAATGAGGGACACAATATAAGGCAGCATATTGTACACTGCACTGGGAATATTGAGTACCTCCAGGAAGCTAAGACCCTGATAGACGTTGCCCAACGCACGGCACAGGCCAAACAGCAGCGCCGCGCCGGCGATGCGAAGCGGATCCCATGCGCCGAAGATCATAACGGCCAGAGCCAGGAAGCCAAAGCCGGCAACGCCGTTTTCAAACTTCCAGACGGACACGCCGGCGGTAATATAGGTGATGCCGCCCAGGCCGCCGAGAACACCGGAAATGAGAACGCCCGCCCAACGCATTTTGTAAACGTTAATGCCCACGGAGTCGGCCGCCTGAGGATGTTCGCCGCAGGCGCGCAGGCGCAGGCCGAATTTGGTCTTATACAGCAGTATGAAAATCACGACCAGACAGATAATAGCCACAATGGCGAACCAGCTGATCTCAAAACCGCCGATGTTGCTGTGGAAGGCTTTCTTTGCCTCGATGTACTTGATCTCGGAGGAATGGTCGTCCGGGTTCAGCGCCGTATTCATGGACTTGACGACCACGGTGGCCAGCGCCGTGCTGAGCATGTTCATGGCCGTGCCGATGATGGTCTGGTCAGCCTTCAGGTTGACACAGGCAAAGGCCAACAGCATTGAATAAACAAACCCAAACAGCAGGCTGGCACCCAGAACCGCAAAGAACATACCGAAGCGGTCGCCCATGGTGGCCGTCGCAGCGGTAAAGGGCAAAAACTTCATGACCAGTGCGCCGCCGAGGGCGCCCATGACCATAATGCCTTCCAGTGCCAGGTTGATGACGCCGGAGTGCTCAGACACGCAGCCGCCCAAGGCTACCAGCAGAAGAACGGAGGCAAAAACCAGAGTATATTGAAGCAGCAATACCATTATTTGTTACCTCCTTCTTTATTTTCCGCTTCCGCCAAGGCTTTCTTTGCCTTAGCCTGCTTTCTTTCCTCAGCCGCATCCAGCTTGGAGTTGATGAACAGCTTGAAGAACAGAACGAAGCCGCACAGGTAGATGATCACTGCGGAAATGAAGTCGGCAATCTGTGCGCAGTAGTGGCTCAGATCCACGTTGCCGCCGCCAACAGTGATATGGGTGATAAAGTAAGAGGAGAAGATGGAGCCGATGGGATTCAGGCCGCCCAGGAAGGCAGCGGCAATGCCGCTGAAGCCCATGCCCGGCACAGAGGAAGCGTTGACGTTCCACTGTACGATATCGGACAGATAGTACAGGGCGCCGCCCATGGCAGCCAGACCGCCGGAAATGGCCATGGTCATGATGATGTTGCGGTTTTCCTTCATGCCGCAGTACTTTGCAGCGTGGAGGTTGTTTCCCGTGGCCTTCAGCTCATAGCCGATCATGGTCTTATCCAGAACGATCCAGACAATAATGGCCATGATGATGGCAATGGGAATGGCGATGGTCACATACTGGTTGCCGGCAAACAGCTTGTCCAGACCCAGCGTGGGCAGGATGGCCTGCTTCGCTTCCTTGACAAGGCGGTATGTGTCCTTGCCGGTGGGATCCATGGCAGGCTTGAGCAGCAGGTTGGTGCCGTACAGGCTGATCCAGTTGAGCATGATGCCGGAGATAACCACGTTCACATTGCAGTATGCACGCAGCACGCCGCAGATCACGCCGCTGATG
>JAQYBZ010000028.1 GCA_029003235.1 Bacillota bacterium | reverse complement strand
GATCAGCATAACAACTCCTCAGAAATGTTTTAGCAGCCCATACCCCAGCCGCCGGGATACCCTCAGCGCCAGCGCCGACAGCTTCAGGCGCATCTCGCCCCAGCGCACGGCCTGAGAAAGGCAGTGTTTCGCGCCACAGCGGTCATAGAGGGACAGAAAATCGTAAAAGCTCAGCATTTTTGCCGCCCCGTGGAGCATGGCCAGCATCCATCTTGCCTCAAATCCCCGTCCGGCGGCAGGCGCCAACCGGGGCTGTATCTCTGCCGCCAGACGGCGCACGCCGTCACAGCCGGTCAGAACCTTGCTTACGTCCGACGCCGTCATGGTAGAGCCTTCATGGAACACATAGTAATAGTGCCGTGAGGGCAGATAGAGGACATGGTGTTCCGTATAGGCCAGAAGCCGCCAGATGTACTGCACATCCTCGGAATACCGCACGGCTTCGTCAAAAGCGATCTTATGTTCCAGCACAAACTGCCGCCGGATGAGCAGCGCCGGCAGGACAAAGCGTACCCTGCGCCGGGCAAACAGCGTCTGCGCCTGCCGGGGTGTGAAATCGCGGATGGCATCTTCCTCCGGCGCCTTTGCCTGCTGTCCGGGCTTCACGATCTGAAAGCCGCAGCCCACCACGTCGCTTTGGGGATAACGCTCTGCAAGAGACAACAGGCGTTCCAAAAACGTGGGCGAAACTCTGTCGTCGGCATCCACGGTGATAAAGTACTCCCCCCGGGCGGCGGCTATGCCCTTGTTTCTGGCGGCAGAGACCCCCCGGTTTTCCGTCTCAAGGATGCGGCAGGGCACCGCAGCATCCTTCAGACACCGTCGGGCAACCTCCATGGAGGCGTCAGGTGTGCCGTCGTTGACCAGAATCAGTTCAAAGTCCCGGCAGGTCTGGCACAGCAGGGATTGCAGGCAGTCGCCGATATAGCGCTCCACCCGGTAGATGGGCAAAATCACAGAGATCATTGGCCGCCTCCCATCCCCAACGAAAGGATTCGGTCACAGGAGTCGCAGACCAGATAGTGTTTCAAAAGATAGGCTCTGGCACGGCCGCCATAGGCGTCCAGAGACGGCTCCCGGCAGACGGCGTCCACCGTCCGGACAAAAGCCTCCGCATCACCGCTTGGGCACCACCAGCCAAAGCCGCCCTCCGTAATGGTCGTCCCCACGTCCGTACAGGCGTCGGTACAGGCCAGCACAGGCTTTGCCTGCTCCATGTAGGACAAAAGCCGGGAGGGAAAATTGGGAATGGTAAAGCGGTGGTCGAGAAACAGCAGTCCCACGTCGCAGGCCGAAAGAAGTTCGTCATAGTCGGTCTTGGGCAGACCGTGGATGAGGCGGACATTTTTTGGCTGCTCAAGCTGCACATAGCGCTCCGGCAGGCCATAGTCGCTGCCCGTTCCGCACAGGACAAAAAAGCAGTCCTGCCGGTCTTTGACGCGGCGCAGACACTGCACCACAAAGTCCATGCCCTGCGGCTTACCCATATTGCCGCCAAAGAGGAACACCCGCGCTCCGTCGGGAATGTCATAGCGTCGGCGCACCTGCGCAATCTGCGCCGGGTCTGCCGCCGCCGCGTGGGGGGTGATGCTGTTGGGGTTGATATGCACCTTTTCGGCCGAAAGCTGCGGCTCATGGGACAGAAGGTAGTCCACATTGGCCTGAGACATACAGCCGATGGCGTCGGACAAGGCGTAGAGTTTTTTCTCCTTGCTGCGGAAGTAGCGATAGATCAGGCCGCCCTTGGAAAACATCCCCAGATCCACAGCGTTTTGGGGGAAAATATCCTTGAGCAGCAAATAAGCGGGTGCGCAGGTGACCTCTTTCAGCCACTGAATCACCCGGGCAAAGGTCACGGGCGGCGTAGAGTAGAGGATCAGGCCGAAAGGGACATCGCGAAGGTACTTGCGGATCTCGGCAATAAAACGCCCCTCCATGGCCACGGTGGACAGTCCCTTTTCCACCAGCGAAACACCGCTGGTGTTTCCCACCCGCACCCGCAATACCGCGTAGCTGCCCCGATCCGTAAAGGTGGACTGGGCGGCATCCCGGCGCTCAATGGGCGAGACCAGATAGGGCTTGTGCCCCCGGGCGGCAAACTCGCTGAGCAGATCGGCGTAGATATTATGCTCCGCCAGAGTGTCAAAGGGGCTCATGGTGAGAAAGATCAGGTTCATATTTTCATCCTCTGTATTGGGGGAAATAGGCTTCGTTCATGGCGCCCTGATTCCGGCGCAGCGCCGTCAGCGCCTCATAGACCTGGGGTTCGTGGATCCAGCGTCCCGTATAGTAGGGAACGTCGGCGTCCGGGGCGAAGGATTTTTTGTAGCGGTAGATGCCGTCGTTTCCGCCGTAGCCGCCCCCCAGCACAAAGGCCTTGTGCCCGGTGTCCCGGCTCCAGCGGATGATCTCATATTTGAGCAGATCGTTGGGGCGCAGAGGAAAGTATTCCTCCAGCGTGCCGCCAAGGAAGGAATAGACATAGTCCTGTCCGCACAGCACCAGCTCCGTAGAGATCACCTTGTCCTCAGAAAGCACATGGAAAAACTGAAAATGGCCGGGCAGCGTGTCCACAAGCGCCTGAAAATAGGCGCGGTCAAAATAGTAAAAGCTGTCGGCGTGATTTCGCTCCATGGTCTGATAGTAGATCTGCAAAAAAACGTCCAGCCGCCTGCCGTCCGCGTCCGTCTCCACCGTCAGACCGGCGGAGGCTGCCTTTTTCACGTTCTTTCTGACCTTGTGGGCAAATTCCATCCACATTTCGTCCATGGACGGTTCCAGCCGACGCACCACATTGTCCGACACCTTCCCCACCTGACCCGGATAGGCCAGACGCAAAGGCGCATTGTCAAACAGGTGAAAGCGCATAAACTCCGCCACAATACGATTCTCGCGGCAATGTTCCTCCCACGCGCCGTAGTACCGACGCAGAAACTCCGGCGTGGCCGTGCCCCGGGTGAGTACCGGCCCGCCGTAGCCGTAGGGCGTGACAACGTCATAGTACTGTACGCCGTCCAGCTTCCACGGTACCGGCCGCATCAGGTACAGGTGCTGCACCGTGCCGTCTTCGCCCGTATAGACGAAGCTGCGGCATTCGCAGTCCCCTGCGGTCTCGTAGAGTCTGCCGTACTCGGGCAAGAAGAACACATCAGCCATAGGTCTGTTCAAAACTCCTTATCAAATCAAGCTGGCGCTCCATCTGCGCCGTCCCGTAGCGCTGGTCGCACACCAGCGAAAGCTCCCGGTCATAGACGCTGCGCCGGGCATTGGTAAGCCGGTGCAGGCCGGACACCGGCCAGTGAACCGGGCAATAGACCTGATGGCGGATAAGATAGTCCCGCAGGGCATCTCTCAGCCCGTCTTTGACAAACACCGGCACAAAAAGGGGTGCGTCCTGTTCCTCCAAAGCCGGTACCATAGGCGCGGCTATGGCGCTGTCCGCCAGCCCTTTGAGCAAATACGCGGCGTTTTCCCGGCGCGCCGGGACAGAAGCCCCAAGGCGGGCGGCCGCCTCAAGGGAGGACGCCTCCGCGCCAAAGCCGGCATAGTCCTTTTCCAGCAGGCGTTCCGCCCGGTCAAAGAGGTCAAGAAAGGCTGCTTTTTCCACAGCCTTCCCCGCCAGATATTCGGCTTTTCGCTCATACCCCTCATGGCGCAGCGCCAGATAGGCAGCGTTGGTTTCGGCTGGCGCCGGGGTCTGCCAGACACCGCGGGTCTTGCAGGCCGCGCCTGCACCGGCCACCGCTCCCCACTTGCGAAAGCTGGCTATGAGATAGTCCGCCCGGGTCTCAAAAACATCCGGCCGCAGCAGACTGTGGGTCACATCGCAGATGGAAACGGCATCCTCCGGAGGCGTAATTCCGCCGCAGTCATAGCCAAAATAACGCAGGAACAAGACCACGTCCGCCCTGCCCCCCAGCCGTGCGGTCAGGCGGCCGTTTTCCAGCTCCACCGGATAAAAATCAACGGAAATCCCGTGACGGAGGAACGGCTCGATCATGGTATGACAGCAATAGGACGGCAGCAGCGCACTGTGGCAGGGACGCTGGGACATGATATCCTCAATGGCAGCGTCCAGCGCTGTGCGCCCTGACAGGTAAAATCTGGTTTCTCCCGGAAATCTGCTCCACACCGGCGGCAAGCCGCCGGGGCGGCAGCAGTCAGCCGCCCAGAATTCACTGCCGATCTCAGTCATAGGTGCCATCGGGTCTGGAAACAGCGGAAAATACGAGTACGCTCACATAGGCGCCTCGCTTAAACAGGCGGTCGCGCAGAACGCCCTCCTGCCTGTACCCGCATTTTTCAAAAAGTTTCTGGGATACCACATTATGCTGGCTGATCTGGGCATACACACAGTGCAGCCGCAGTTCCCGGAAGGCGTACTCCGTCACCGTGCGCACGGCGTCCGTTCCGTAGCCCTGTCCCCGGCAGCCGCGGCAGAGCTTAATATGGATCTGTGCCGTGCCATTTTTATAGTCCAGATCCGTCAGCATCACCGTGCCCACGGTTTTGCCGTCGGCCTCGATCATGGCGCGGAACTGGTCGGCTCTGGCTGTTGCCTGCTCCATCCACTGGCGCTGTTGCATCTGGGAGACAGGAAACGACCAGCCGCCCAGCAGATACTCCATATCGCCGTCGTTGATCATGGTGCGCAAAAGCTCCGCGTCTTCCGTTTCCATGGCGCGAAGCAGGATCTTCTGTCCGAAAATGTTCATTTTACGCCCTCCCATTGCCGCATTCGGTATACGTTGAAGTCCTCCGGCCCCGTGACACCGCGCAGACCGATGTCAGAGCGCCGAAACACCTTTCCCACGGTCTGAAACGCGATCTTCACGTCCATGGAAAAAGACACTTTGTTTACATACTCCAGGTCATAAGCAAAGCGCTGTTCCCACTGCAGGGCGTTGCGGCCGTTGACCTGTGCAAGCCCGGAAATACCGCCGCGGACACTGTGCCGTGCTTGCTCCTGTGGGGTAAAATACGGCTGGTATTCCACCGGCAGGGGTCTGGGGCCAATGATGCTCATGTCTCCCTTGAGTACGTTCAAAAAAGCCGGCAGCTCGTCCACACTGGAGGCGCGCAGAAGTGCGCCGAATCTGGAGATCCGCTGGGCGTCCGGCAGAAGCTCCCCCTTTTCGTCTCGGTCGTCGGACATGGAGCGAAACTTATACATCCGGAAAGGTTTGCCGTCTCTGCCGATGCGCTGCTGGCAGAACAATACCGGCGCGCCCAGCTTCAGCCGGATCACCAGCGCCACAAGCAGAAGTACGGGGGAAAGCAGCACCAGTGCCAGCGCCGATAGAGTCACATCCAGCAGCCGTTTGATATATTTACAGTAAAAACCGTCTTTTCCCTTTTTCATCCCTTCGCTCCCGGTCACGGCTGGCAGTGGGAAAACAGGCGGCGAATCACGGCAATGACCCGCTCCTGCTGTGCCTGCGTCATTTTGGTGTCGCTGGGCAGACAGACGCCGCAGCGGAACAGCTCCTCACTGACACTCCGGTCGGCAGCCGTCACATAGGCACAGTCGGCAAAGACCGGCTGCATATGCATGGGCTTCCACATATATCTGCCCTCAATGTTTTCCCTCTCCAGCTCGTCCAGAATCTGCGCCGGCGTCACCCGGGCGTCCTCGTCCAGCATCATCACCGAAAGCCACCGGTTGGCGCGGCAGCCGGGAAGCTCCTGCGCCCAATGCACCGGAAGGTCATCAAAAGCCGCCCGATAGCGGTCAAAAATCTCCCGCTTCTGGGCAATGCGCTGTTCCAGCACCCGCATCTGCCCCCGGCCGATACCGGCGCAGATGTTGGACAGGCGGTAGTTGTAACCGATCTCCTCGTGCTGATACCAGGGCGCGTCTTCCCGCGCCTGGGTCGCCAGCTTCAGCGCATGAGCCGCATCTCCGGCGTCCTGACACAGAAGCATCCCGCCCCCGGAGGTGGTCACGATCTTGTTGCCGTTAAAGGACAGCGCACCGTAGTTGGCCATGGTACCACAGCTTTGTCCGCCGTCGGTAGAGCCAAGGGCTTCCGCCGCGTCTTCGATGGTAACGATATGGTGTGCCCGGCAAATGTCCATCAGCTCCGCCGTCCGGGCAGGCGTGCCGTAAAGATGGACAAAAACCGCGGCCTTGGGCGCTCCGTACAGAGCGATGGCCCGATCAAGCGCCTCGGGGCTCATGTTCCATGTCTGTGGCTCACTGTCTATAAATATCGGCGTGGCGCCCACATACTTGATGGGGTTGGCGCTGGCGGAAAAAGTCAGATCCTGACAGAACACCATGTCTCCCCGGCCTACACCGGCCAGAATCAGCGCTATATGCAGCGCCGCCGTACCGGAGCTGAGGGCTGTTGCTGCTTTGGCATGGGTGTAGTCACAAATATCCCGCTCAAATCCCGTTACGTTTGCGCCCAGCGGCGCCACCCAGTTGGTATCAAATGCCTGATCTATGTAGTTTCTCTCGTCCCCGCCCATATGGGGGGAGGCCAGAAGGATTCTCTCGTTACATTCCATGGCCTGCTCTCGGCTGTAAGAATTACAGCAGTCTCTCCGTTCTTTCCATAATCATCTCAGTTTTGTTTCCCAAAATGCGTACCGCACGCTGAAACTGGCGGTAGCCGGTTTGGGTACCGTGAATGTCGCTGCCCAGCGCCGCCACAAAGCCGTCGCATACCCATTGCAGCAGACGGCGTCTGCCCCGCAGGCGGCATAGCCCCTGGGCGTTTAACTGTCCCAAAACACCGCTGCGAAGCAGTTCCGCCACGGCGGGAGGATAATACCTGTCCACATGGGCAAGCACCGGCGTATAATCCGGGGAATCCTGCAGCGTCAGCAGGGTCTGGCGCAGATTCTCTGTCCACTCGGCAAAGGGCATCTCCACCAGCAGGGTATTGGTTCCGGCAATGCACAGCCGGTTCAGTCCCGGCAGGTGATTCAGCCCGGCACACAGTTGCACCTCCGCCCCCAGCAGCACCCGAACGCGCCCGGAGTAAGCTTTCATGAGCTGTTCATAAGCCCTCTGCCGCCGCTGGAGAAATGGCTCCACATCCTCCTGCTGGGGGTAAAAATGGGGTGTTGCCACCACCGTGCGGATGCCCGCCTCCTGCGCCATGCGAAGCTGCCGCAGGGAGGTCTCCAACCCGTCGGAACCGTGATCCGCTTCGGGCAGAATATGGGCGTGAAAATCCGTCATGGGTCTCATCTCCCTGTGTCCTGAACGGTCTCAGGTATGGCTCTGACTGTCTGCCGGCAGGACGCTCTCTGTTGCCGGATCCATTGGCGCGCCGCTGAGAGAGTTCTCCTGCCCGGCGTCGCTTTTGCTGGGTCTGGATCTGCGGTCGGCTACAGTCATGTAGTCCTGCTCCCGGTAGCCCCGGCGGTAACCTCCCCGGCGGTAATAGCTGCTCTCGTTTCGGTAGCCGAAGCGGGTCGCGCCTTTGCCGCTGCAATCGTTGAGGATAACGCCCACCACGTTGCCGTTCATCTGACGCAGACCGTCAATGGCATAGGAAAGATCCTTGAATTTGTTCTTTCCGCTCTGCACCACCAGCACATAGCCCGTAACCTTTTCCGCCAGAATCATGGCGTCGGTAACCACGTTGACCGGCGGCGTGTCGATCAGCACATAGTCAAAGTATTTTTTCACATAGTCCAGCAGCGTGTCCATCTGCCGTGAACCCAGCAGTTCCGCCGGGTTGGGCGGGATCTGCCCGGAGGTGAGCACATGGAGGTTGGCAATCTCGGTCTTTCGGATGAGAACTTCCCGGGTCAGTCCGGCAAGCACTTCGCTCAATCCGTTGGCGCTCTCCACCCCAAAATACTTGTGGATGGTGGGCTTGCGCAGATCGCCGTCAATGAGCAGTACCTTCTTCCCGGCCGTGGCGATGGAAATGGCCAGATTCACCGCGTTAGTGGTCTTTCCGTCGTGGGAAAAAGCGCTGGTAATGGAAAAAACCGGGCATTTTTCTCCCTGCCCGGTAAAAAGCAGCTTGGTACGAATGGCATTATAGGCCTCTTTGACGGCAAAGGAGCTGTTGGCGCGCAGCATTTTTGTGCGCAGCACATGGGCGCTTTCCGACTGCTGGGTCTGTTTTTTTCGGTTTCTGTGAAACATAGGATGTCACTCCTTTCGGTAGGCCTCGTGGGATTCCAGCTTGGGGATGGTGCCCAAAACCGGAATATTACAGTTGCGTTGAATGTCTTCCTCGCTCCAGATGGTGGTATCATACAGATCCCGGATAATGGCGTAAAGGCAGGACAGAAACAGGCCGATGAGCAGGCCAATGATCGTGTTGCCTTTCACGTTGGGCGCGCTGGGAGAGACAGGCAGTTTGGCGTGATCCACTACAGAGACGCCGCCAGCCTCCAGAATCTCGGAAATTCTCGTCTGCGCCACATCAGCCACGGCATTGGCAATTTTCTGTGCCGCCTGAGGATCCCGGCTTTTCACGGAGACGTTGAATACCTCTGTATTGTTGATGGATGCAGCGCTGATCATGCCGCCAATGGAAGATGCGGAATAATGCAGACCGTCTTCTTCCAGCCGTTGAGAAACCTCGTCCAAAATGGCGTTGCTCTTGAGGATGACAATGTAGGTATCCACCAGCCGCCGGTTGGCCTCCTGTTCGGAAGCGGAAACGTAGGTCGTACTGCCGCGATCCAGATTGCTGTAGGCGTACAGTTTAACGTTGGCAGTGTATTGCTTGGGGATAAAAAAGGAAGAATATATATAAGTTGCCGCGCCCAGAAGCGCCGTCACAACAAGGATGACGGCGAGGTGATTGCGCAGAGACAGAATAATATCTTTTATGGTGACTTCGTCTTTTTTCATGGTACAATCCTCCAGAGAAGGGCGGCAGTCCTTTGGTCGGCGCTAAGAATCCATTATGCCGATTTTATTTAATATATCATATTTCTCCCTGTGGCGCAATAAAAAGCTGTTCCATCCTGCAAAAAATTGTAGAAATCACAGTCCTGCCGCTGCGGCCTCCCACTGCTCCATGAGATGCTCCAGTTCCGCGTCCGCAGCCTGCTTTTCCTGGGTCAGGCGCATGAGCTGCTGGTAATCCGTGGCCGCCGCCTCCATCTGCCGCTCCAGTTCTGCCACCGCCTGTTCTTGGCGCTCAATCTCCCGTTCCAGACGGCGCACCTCTTTTTCCAGCGCTTTGGCGTCCACCTTGGGCGCAGCCTTGGGCTTTTTCTCCGGTTTGGCCATCTGCGCCACAGGCCGGATGGCAGCGTTGGCCTTGAGGTCGAGGTATTTACCGTATCCGCACAGATAATCCCGGATTCTTCCGTCGGACAGCTCCCAGATTCTTGTGGCAAATTTGTCCACAAAATAGCGGTCATGGGACACAAACAACAGCGCGCCCTCGTACTCGTCAATGGCGCACTCCACCCACTCCCGGGCGGCAATATCCAAATGGTTGGTAGGCTCGTCCAGAATCAGCAGATTGATCCTCTCGTCCATGAGCATACACAGGCGTAGGCGGGACTGTTCGCCGCCGGACAAGGTTCCCACGGTCTTAAACACGTCCTCGCCGGAGAACATAAACGCCCCCAGCCGGTCTCTTGCCGCCTGTACCGACAGATTCTTTTCGTAGAGCATAGTATCCAGCAGTGCGCGCTCCGGATGGTCAAAATGGATGGTCTGAGGCAGATACGCCCATTTCACCGACGGGCCGAAGCGGATTCTGCCCCCGTCTACAGGCTCCTGCCCCAAAAGGCATCGCAGAAAGGTGGTCTTGCCGGTGCCGTTGTCTCCCAAAAGGGCAATGCGTTCGCCCCCCTGCACCAGCAGCTCCACCTCCGAAAACAGGGTGCGCCCGTCATAGGATTTTTTCAGGTCTCTGACATAAAACACCTCGTCCCCGAAAAAATCCCGCTGGGCAAAATGCGCCCGCATGGTCTTTTCCGTCCTGGGGCGCTCCGTCTTTGCCATGCGCTCCATGCGGTGCTGAATGGACATGGCTCTGCGGTAGAGCACCCGGTTATTGATGCCCCAGCCCTTCATGCGCTCCACCGTGTGTCCCAACTGGCGCAGCTTGGCCTGCTCCTGCTCATAGTGCTTCAGTTGCAGGTTGAAGCGCGCCTGCTTTTCCTCCAGATAAAAGGAATAATTTCCGTTGTACAGTTCCGCTTTGCCGCCGTTGATCTCAATGATGCGGTGTACCACCTGATCGAGAAAATACCGGTCGTGGGAGATGGTCAAAACCGTTCCCTTAAACTGGCGGATATAGGCCTCAAGCCATTCCACGCTGTGCATATCCAAATGGTTGGTGGGCTCGTCCAGCAGTAAAATGTCCGTCTTTTCCAGCAGCAGCCGCGCCAGATTCACCCGGGTCTTTTCTCCGCCGGAAAGCATGGCAAAGTCCTGCCGCCGCATCTGAGCCGGAATCCCCAGACCGTTGCAGATTTTGTCCACATTGGTGTCCATTTCGTAGCCGCCGCCCACCTCGTAGGCCGTGGACAGGCGGTCATATTCCGCCAGCACGGCCTTGGAGGCTTCGTCGGTCATCTGCCCCTCCAGCGCCTGCATCTTCCGGCGCAGTCGCTCCAACTCCCGATAGGCACAGCGCAGTACCTGCTCCACCGTATAGCCCTCCGGGTAATGGGGAATCTGAGAGATCAGTCCCAGCCGTTTGCCCGGGGCAATCATGATCTCCCCCTCGTCCGGGGCAATTTCCCCCGTGAGCATGCGGAACAAAGTGGTCTTGCCGCAGCCGTTGCGGCCGAGGATGCCCACACACTCGCCGGAATTTATTTCAAATGTCAGTCCGTCCAGTAGCTTTTCGCCCACTTCAAAGGACTTTTCCAAATCTTTTACCGCAATATCAATCATGTTCTTCTTCCATCAGTTCCAAAAATTCCTGTTTGTCGTACATAACGTTGAGCGCTTCCAGCAGAGCGTTGCTGCTCATATGCTCGGGCAGACACAGCTTTGCCAGCAGCGCCTGACGCCGCTGACTGCTGTGCGCCGTGCCGGAAAGCCCCACGGCATACAGATCCTGCTTGGTGATGCTTTCCCGGCGCTGCTCCGGCTGTTGCCCCTCTATCTGCGCGCCCGCGTTTTTCAGCGCCTGCAGCAGAATCTCCGGCGGCATGCCCTCCACGCCCAGCTTGCCCTCTCTGCCCGGCACGGCCTTTCGTTTCTCCTTGCCGTACAGATCGGGCACATAGGCGTGGAGCACCCCCTGTTTGGGCAGTGCCCCTTTGAGGTAGCTGCGAATGACAAAGCCCGCCCCGTCGGAGTCCGTCAGAATGATAAGCCCCCGTTTTTCGGCCACCTGCCGCAAAAAGGCCAGCAGCTTTTTGTCGTGCATGACACCAAAGCCGTCGGTGGTAAATATGGGCGCATCCACAAGCTGGCGCAGGGTGTTTTTGTCGTATTTTCCCTCCACCACAATGGCCTGTCGAATTTTAACCATGCTTTGCCTCCTGCGCAAGCTGCAACACCAGCAGCTCCAGCAGCCGCCGGGGATCGTCATAAGAGTTTTTGATCTTCCAGTCCGTATCCAGACACCAGAGCGCCGCCTTGTCGCACAGCTCCTGGGGCAGCTTTCTGGCAAACTCCATGGTCTTCCGGGCAGGGTACTCCTTCAGGGCGCAAAGCTGCATCAGCTCTGCCATGCCCTTGCCTCCGGACAAAAGGGTTTTTGCCGTCAGAATCCGGCGCATCTGCGCGCTGATGGCGCCCAGAATATTCAACGGTTCCTCCTGCATCTGCAGCAGCGTCTCCAGCTTCCTGACGGCAAGGGCGTAATTACCCGCCGCGATGGCGTCGGTCAGATCAAATACCACCGCGTCCAGCACCGGCTCCACCACGGCGTCGATGTCCGCCTTGGTGATTTCGCCGCCCTCGGCGTAGGAGGCCAGCTTGCCGATCTCCGTGCGCAGCGCCGTCATGGTGCCGCCGGTGATCTGGATCAGATATTGGCACATGGGATAGGAGATGGACTTTCCGCTCTTGCGGAAATGGCGGCTGATCCAGTCCGCCAGCTCCCGTTCGCTCTGGCGGCAAAACTCCGCCACCACAGCCTTTTCCATGGCGGCCGCCAGTTTTTTCAGACGGCGGTCAGGCTTATAGGCCACCGTCTCATAGACCAGCGCCACCGTACAGTAGTCGGGAATGTCCGAAAAGATCGCGGTATACTGCTCCCGCTGGGCTTCCGGCAGCTTGAAAAAGTCCACGTCATCCACCTGCACCATGGAGCGCTGCGCCATCATGGGAAGCGCCTCCACACTGTCGGCCAGCGCCTGAGGGGTCAGGGTTTCCGAAGTAAAACGGTGAAAGTTGAATTCCTCCGTAGCCTCGTCCACCAACTGACGGCACACCAGCGAAAGATAGTAGTCGCGCAGATAGGTCTCCTCGCCGGTAAAAATATAAAAGCTGCCCAGCTTTTTTTCCCGCAGCTCCCGTTTGAGCCGCTCATAGCCGCTCTCCGCGCCGCCTCTGGCCATAAAGCTACCTCCCTATGGTAATATTGCCGCAAAGATCCGTGCGGTAGACCTCCGCTCCCGCCTCGGCGCAGCGCTCCAGCACCTCCTGCGCGGGATGGCCGAAGCTGTTGCGCCCCACGGAAATCAGTACCGTTTCCGGTTGAATGGTATCCAAAAGCTCCGCGCTTGTGGAATATTTTGAGCCGTGGTGTCCCGCCACATACAGCTCCACATCGGGCAGAGCATGGCTCTCCATAAGGGCATACTCCGCGTATTTGTCCATGTCCGCCGTGACCAGCATATCATACTCTCCCGCCGTATACAAGACGCTCAGACAGGCCGCATTTTCATCATAACTGGACACAGGCGCAAAGATCTGCAGGCTTCCGCCGTCAAAAGGCAGCGTCATATCCTCGGTCACATAGACAATCCGGGTTTCGTTTTCCGCCGCAAGCGCTTCGATCTGCCGCCGGGCATCCGTGTCCGGTTCCACATCGGGCAGATACAGCGTTTCCACATGCAGCCGGGAAAAGAGCTGCTCTACCCCGTTGATATGGTCGTCATCATAGTGGGACAGAATCAGGCAGTCCAGCTCGTCCGTGCCGCCTGCGGTCAGAAGGCGGGCGGCGGCCTCTCCGGCCTCCCCGTCTTTGCTGCCGCCGCAGTCCATGAGGGCAGAGAAATCGCCGCTCTGCATACAGATGCTCTGCCCCTGCCCCACGTCCAGCGCCGTAATGTGAAACTGGCGGGGTCTGCTTTCCATGACCGTCAGCGCCACGGCGGCAGCAAGGCAGACAGACACGCAGCCGCAGCTCAGTGCCGCGGGCTTTTTCTTCCCTGTCAGGCACAGCGCCAGAATTCCATAGGTGCAGAACAGCCACAGTACGATATAAACCGAGGCCGTATACACAGCGGCAAAGGGCAGATTGCTGACAAATTCCGTCACTGCCAGAATATAGCGGATTGGCCAGGCAAGAAGCCAGCCCAACACCCGTCCGGCGGGCAGCCAGACAAGCCCTGCAAGGCAGCAGATCAGCCCTGCCGTAAAGACAATGCTCACTACCCACAAAATCAGCACATTGGTCAGGGGCGCGTAGAGGCTCACCGTACCGAAGCAGGCTGCGCAGATGGGTACGGTAAAGGCCAACGCCCCCAACGTGGTGGCAACCCCGCCGATGAGAAAACGGGTGATGCCCCGCGTCCATTTACAGTTACACAGGCGCTGTACCCATTTGGGGCGGCGCATCCACCGCTGCAGGGGACTCATGAGCAGCAGAATCCCCGCCACTGCGGCAAAGGAGAGCTGAAAGCTCACGTTGCTCACCGCCCACGGATTCTGTCCCAGAATCAGCAGCAGCGCCGCGCACATGGAAGTGAGCGGGTCGTTTTCCCTGCCGAAAATCGGAGCAAGAAGCAGAATCAACTGCATCACCGTTGCGCGCACCACAGAGGGACTTGCGCCGGTCATCAACGCGAAGCACAGTGCCAGCGGAATCCCGATCAGGGCGGTCAGCCGCTGGTTTTTCCCCAGCAGGAAATAGAGCATGGTCAGCAGAATAGACACATGCATGCCGGAAATTGCCACCGTGTGGGACACCCCGGCACGGTTCATCTGACTGATCTGGCTGTAGCTCAGCCCCGATTTGTCGCCGGTGAGTAGCGCCTGCAGATATCCTGCGGTATCCTCCGGCATCATCTTGAAAATGGTCTGGCGCAGCTTCCCGGCAAAGACCACCGGCAGCAGAAAAACCGGGGTCTTCTCCGCCCGGGTTACGGCAGCCTGGGAACGGCCATAGGCCAGAAGTTGGATGCCTTTGGACTGGTACCAGAGCGTTTCGTCTTCATCCATGCCCTCCACAGAGCGTTTCAGCTCTGCCTGCAGGCTTACCGTGTCTCCCGGCTCCAGCGTCATGGCGGTGTCGTCCAGATAGAGCAGGATTTTTGCCCTGCGGCCATTGATCGTGGCGCCCACCGTCACCTTGCAGCCATAATCCGTCTGTGTGGGATAGTCCCGCACCTGCGCCGTCAGCGCCATGGTCTGCCCGGAAACCTGCCACACCGGCTGCAAAAACAACAGCTCATAGGCGCAGCTCCACAGAAAGCCCACTGCCAGCCCAAGGGCGGCAACAGACGTGCGTTTCCATGCCGGACGCAGCCACAGGCACAGCGCGGCGCCCAGCAGGCACAGGGCACACAGAATCAGCCCAGCCGCCGGGCTGAGCAGATACACATACAGGGCTGCCGCCGCCCCAAAGGGCAGGGCAAAAGCCGCCAGATGACGCACCGTGCCTGCCTCCTTTCCCATGGAACGCCGCAAATATACGCAGAGGGGCGTACAAGCGCCCCTCTGATGCTCAGTGAAAACTGCCCAGTTCCTTACCGGCCAGCACGTGGAAGTGCAGATGATGCACGGTCTGTCCGGCACTCTGGCCGCAGTTGGTCACCACACGGAAGCCGTCGGAGAATCCCATCTCCCCGGCCAGTTTGGCAATGACGACAAAGATGTGCCCCACCACGGGAGCGTTTTCCTCCGTGATCCGGGCGGCGGAATCCAGATGGGCTTTGGGCACCACCAGAAAATGAGTGGGCGCCAGCGGCGAAATATCGCAGAAGGCGTAGCACAGCTCGTCTTCATAGACCTTCTTCGACGGGATCTCCCCGGCGATGATCTTACAGAAAAGGCAGTCGTTCATCTTTGTTCTCCTTATCCATTTTTCGGCAGGCGGCAGCACCGCCGCAGTTGTGCGGAGTGCCGCCGTTTGCCCGAAATTCGTTGTATATCTGTACTATTGCGCGTTACTCAGAACAAAATCGTCCACAGTGGCCAGCGCGTCGTCCAGCTTCAGCGCATCTTTGGCGCCGCCCATGGCGGAGTCGGGCTTGCCGCCGCCGCTGCCTCCGCAGATGGCGCACACCTGCTTGACCAGCGTACCGGCTTTGATGCCGCGCTCCACGGCCTCCTTGCCGCAAACGGCCAGAATGGAGATCTTCTCCCCTGTCTGAGAAGCCAGCACCGCCACGATGCGGGGGCTCTTATCCCGCAGCGCGTCGCCCATTTTACGCAGCTCCGGCACGGAGACGCCGTTGCGCACGGCGGTCAGCACCTTCAGACCGCCCACATCTTTGGCAGAGAGCATGAACTGGCTCATCTCGCCGGAGATCATCTTCTCCCGCACGGACTCCAACTGCTGGTGCAGCTCTTTGATCTCCTGCTGCGTGGCTTCCACCTTACGGAACAGCTCTCCGGGCGTGGTATGCAGCACCCCGGCCGTCCTGCAGATGGTTTCGCGGAAGCCCTCTGCTTCTTCCAGCACAGCCTTGCCGGTCAGCGCCTCAATGCGGCGCACACCGGAGGCCACCGAGCCTTCGGAGATAATGTGGAACATTCCCACCTTGGCCGTGTTGTCCAGATGGGTGCCGCCGCAGAATTCCAGAGAACGGTCGCCCATTTTTACCACGCGCACCATATCGCCGTATTTTTCGCCGAACAGCGCCGTGGCGCCCAGCTTTTTGGCCTCCTCAATGGGCAGCACCATGGTCTCTACGGACATCCCGTCAAGGATCATGTCGGCCACGTCGTCCATGACCTTTTTCAGTTCCTCACGGGTCATGGCGGAGAAGTGGGTGAAATCAAAGCGCAGATAGTCGGGCTCCACCAGAGAACCGGCCTGATGGCAGTGGTCGCCCAGTACCTTTTCCAGCGCCGACTGGAGCAGATGGGTGGCGGAATGGGCGCGGCGGATGGCGTTTCGTCTCTGCACGTCAATCTTGGCCACAGCCACATCCTCGGTCTTGATCTGGCCGGAGAGGAGCTTGCCGTGGTGCAGATACTTGCCGCCCTTGTCTTTGAGAACATTGTTGACCTCAAAAACGCTGTCGCCCACGGTAATGGTGCCGTGATCAGCCACCTGGCCGCCCATCTCCGCATAGAACGGGGTCTTATCCAGCACAAGGATGCCCTCTTCGCCGCCCGCGATGGCGCCGGATACTTCCTCGCCCACGCAGACCGCCAGCACCTTGGCCGTGTCCTCGTTGTGGTCATAGCCGGTAAACTCCGTGGGCGTGTTGTCCAGTCCCAGGTCAATGCCCGCCCAGGCCAGATCGCCCAGCTTTTTGCGCGCTTCTCTCGCCCGCACTTTTTGTTCCTGCAAGGCGTTGCGGTAGCCCTCCTCGTCTACCTGCATCCCCTGTTCCTGCGCCATATCCACCGTCAGATCCAGCGGGAAGCCGTAGGTGTCGGACAGCTTAAAAGCATCTTCGCCGGAGAAGACCGTTTCGCCCTTTTCCCGGTGCGCCGCAAGCATTTCCGTGAAAATCTTCATGCCGCCGTCGATGGTCTTGGCAAAGGTCTCCTCCTCCGAGCGGATGACGCGGGTGATAAAGCTCTCCCGCTGGCGCAGATAGGGATAATGTCCCTCGTTTTCGTGTACTACCGTGTCCACCACTTCATACAGAAACGGCTCGTTGACGCCCAGCAGCTTGCCATGGCGGGCAGCGCGGCGCAGCAGGCGGCGCAGCACATAGCCTCTGCCCTCATTGGAGGGCAGCACGCCGTCGGCGATCATAAACACAGCCGAACGGATATGGTCGGTAATGACCCGCAGAGAGACGTCCATCTCGTGGCTTTTGCCATAGGTCGCGCCGGTCAGCTCCGTGACCCGACGGGTAATGTTCATCACCGTGTCCACGTCAAACAGGGAGTCCACGTCCTGACAGACCACGGCCAGACGCTCCAGCCCCATGCCCGTGTCAATGTTCTTCTGCGCCAAATCGGAGTAATTGCCGTTGCCGTCGTTGTCAAACTGGGAGAACACGTTGTTCCAGACCTCGATATAGCGGTCGCAGTCACAGCCCACGGTGCAGCCGGGCTTGCCGCAGCCGTATTTCTCGCCCCGGTCATAGTAGATCTCGGAGCAGGGGCCGCAGGGGCCGGAGCCATGCTCCCAGAAATTGTCCGCCTTGCCGAAACGGAAAATGCGCTCCGGGGCAATGCCCATGTCCTTGTGCCAGATCTCAAAGGCCTCGTCATCCTTCTCATAGACGGAGGGATAGAGCCGATCCGGCTCCAGCCCGCAAACCTGCGTTAAAAACTCCCAGCTCCAGGCAATGGCTTCTTTTTTGAAGTAGTCGCCAAAGGAGAAGTTGCCCAGCATTTCAAAATAGGTGCCGTGGCGGGAAGTCTTGCCGATGTTCTCAATGTCGCCGGTGCGGATACACTTCTGGCAGGTGCAGATCCTGCGCCGGGGCGGCTCCACCTCGCCCTTGAAATAGGGCTTCATGGGCGCCATGCCGGAATTGATCAGCAGCAGGCTCTGGTCGTTCTGGGGGATGAGGGAAAAGCTGGGCAGGCGCAGATGCCCCTTGCTTTCAAAGAAAGACAGGAACATCTCGCGCAGTTCGTTCAAGCCGTGATAAGTCGCCATGGAATGATACCTCCAAATTCTACGTCGCTGAGGCCGCCAAAAAATCGCCCCTATCATCTGATAGGGGCGATTTGATCGCGGTACCACCCT
The DNA here is from genome assembly GCA_029003235.1 of Bacillota bacterium. GTDB lineage: Bacteria > Bacillota > Clostridia > Oscillospirales > Oscillospiraceae > JAFRPC01. The sequence continues at coordinate 2,475 of JAQYBZ010000028.1, read as the reverse complement.
ACTTACGCCCGGAGGACGTATCTTCGGTGCCCTGTAACGGGAGCGCCCGTCCTGCTCGTCGCAGGCTGCTCGGAAGTGGCTGCCGACTGGCCATGTGCCGGGGCTTGCACCCTCCCCCGGTCGCTGCACGCCGCCTGATCGGCTCGTTTCCTCAACACGTTTTTATATTCGCTCATATTTTACCATAATATTCGGCCTTGTCAATCTTTTTTTCCGTCAAAACCGGTGTTTCGGTCAGGCTCCGCCTGCGTGTGTTCTCAGCACAAAGTGGCGTAAATGACCGCCTTAATGGTGTGCATGCGGTTCTCCGCCTCGTCAAAGACCACGGACTGCTTGGACTCAAAGACCTGATCCGTGACCTCCATCTGGGTGATGCCGAACTTCTCTGCGATTTCCGCACCGATGGTGGTCTTGGTGTCGTGGAAGGACGGCAGACAGTGCATAAAGATGGCCGTGGGGCTTGCATTGGCCATGACCTTCTCATTGACCTGATAGGGCTGCAGCAGACGGATCCGCTCTGCCCACACGCTGTCCGGCTCGCCCATGGAGACCCAGATATCCGTGTAGATCACGTCGGCGTCCCGGGTACCCTCGTTCACGTCGGAGGTCAGACGCACGCTGCCGCCGGTCTGTGCGGCGATCTGCTCCGCCTGCTCCACCAGCTCTTTCGCCGGGAACAGCGCTTCCGGCGCACAGGCCGTGAAATGCAGTCCCATCTTGGCGCAGGCGATCATAAGGGAATTTCCCATATTGTTGCGGGCGTCGCCCATGTAGGTAAAGTTGACGCCCTTGAGCCTGCCCAGCTTTTCCTCAATGGTGAGCAGGTCTGCCAGCATCTGGGTGGGATGGAACTGGTCGGTCAGTCCGTTCCACACGGGGACGCCGGAATAGTCCGCCAGTGCCTGCACCGTCTGCTGGGCAAAGCCCCGGTATTCGATGCCGTCATACATCCGACCCAGCACCCGCGCCGTGTCGGCAATGCTCTCTTTTTTGCCCATCTGGGAGCTGCCCGGATCCAGATAGGTCACGCCGCAGCCCAGATCCCGGCCAGCCACCTCAAAGGAGCAGCGGGTACGGGTGGAGGTCTTTTCAAACAGCAGCACGATATTCTTGCCGGTCAGCCAGCGATGGGGCTCTCCGGCCAGCTTCATGCGCTTGAATTCCTTGGAAAGATCCAGCAGATAGCGGATCTCCTGCGGGGTGTAGTCCAGCAGCTTCAAAAAACTTCTGCCTCTGAGATTGACTGGCATATTGGTTATCCTCCCTTAATTTGTTTCTCTGTTCAAAGGCATACTCATGCACCGGGGGCCGCCTCTGCCGCGGGACAGCTCCCCACCGGGCATTTTCAGTACGCGAATGCCATTTTCTTCAAAGATGCGGTTGGTCACCACATTGCGGTCATAGGCAATGACCGTGCCGGGCGCAACGCACAGGGTGTTGGAACCGTCGTTCCACTGCTCCCGCTGGGCGGCCACCAGATCACTGCCGCCGCAGTAGATGAGCTGCACCCGGTCAAGATGCAGGTAGTCCTGCAGCACCCGCTCCAGGTCGCTGCCCAGATCTTTTACCACCAGAGCGCCGTTGGCGCCGGGCGTCAGGGAAAGGATGCGCAGGGACGGAAGCATATCGGGAAAAACCACGAATTTGTCCGTGTCCACCTGTGTCAGCACCGTATCCAGATGCATACAGGCGCGCATACAGGGAATCTCCATGGCAAGCACCGTGCGGATGGTGGACGCCTCGTCGGCGAAGATGCGCCGGGCAAGCCCCTCCACCGCCTCGGGTGCGGTACGCTGGGAGATGCCCACAGCTATGGTGTCGGCGGACAGGTTGAGGACGTCGCCGCCCTCCATGGAATAGTGCTCGTCGCCGGTGGCATAGAAGGAAATCCTGCCGGCAAATTCCGGGTGATAGCGGAAAATATACCTGGCGTAGATGGTCTCCTGACAGCGGGTGGCCGAGTACATATGGTTGATGGCCACGCCCTGACCGATGCTCTCAAAGGGATCCCGGGTGAAATACAGATTTGGAATGGGATCGGAGACAAAATCGCTGCGTCTGCGCAGGAGCGCCGGAAGCTGGAATTTGGGCAGGGCACCCAGTTCGTCAAAGGAAACGCCCGCCATGGTCTTGAGGATCATTTCCCGGTCGTCCCCAATGGCGTCCAGATAGGCGCGCAGCTCCATACGGTAGTCCACGTTGGGAGACAGGGCGACAAATTCGTCCAGAAACACATCCCGCAGTCCCGGATTGGCCTGCAGCGTCTGGGCGGTGAGATCCTCCAGATAAACCGTCTCTGCGCCGTTCTGACGCAAAATTCTGGCAAATTCGTCATGTTCCGCCTGCGCCCCCGCCAGATAGGGAATGTCGTCAAAAAGCAGTCTGTCCAGACTTCCGGGGGTCAGATGCTCCAGCTCCTGCCCCGGCCGGTGCAGCAGCACCCGCTTCAGGGGCGCGATTTCACTTTTTACATTG
>JAQYBZ010000027.1 GCA_029003235.1 Bacillota bacterium | reverse complement strand
TTGATCTTGCGGGAATTTCTTTCCTACCATGAGACCATCAAAGGCCAGTCCCGGCGCACCATTTCAGAATACTATCTTGATCTGCGTATGTTTCTGCGCTTTATGAAATTGATGAAAAATGAAATGCCCTATGACACGGATCTGGACACCATCTCCATTAAGGATGTGGATTTGAGTTTTATCCGGCAGATCACTGTCACGGACATCTACGATTTTTTGTCGTATCTTGCCAATGACCGGGTCAAGAACCCCGATTCTGATGCCAGAGAGATCGGCATTGACGCCGCTGCACGGGCGCGTAAGCTGTCTGCCATCAAATCTTTTTATAAATACCTCACCGTGCGCACCAAGCAACTCTCGGAAAATCCGGTGCAGGACATGGAATATCCAAAAATACGGAAATCTCTTCCAAAATACCTGACGCTGGAGCAGTGCAAAACCCTGCTCAAATCCGTGGATGGCCCCAATAAAAAGCGGGATTACGCCATTATCCTGCTGTTTTTGAACTGCGGTATTCGCCGTTCCGAGCTGGTGGGGCTGAATATTACGGATATTTATACAGACCGAATCCGCGTGGTGGGCAAAGGCAACAAAGAGCGCATTGTCTATATGGGTTCTGCCTGTAAAGCCGCCATTGACGACTATCTGGTGGAGCGCAATCAGATGGTTTTGTCCGATAATCGTGCGCTATTTGGCTCGAGAGACCACAATCGCATCAGTGTTTCCGCCGTTCACCGGCTGATCAAAAAGCATTTCCTGGAGGCCGGGCTGGACGCCAACAATCTGTCTGCCCACAAGCTGCGCCACACTGCTGCCACGCTCATGCTGCAAAACGGCGTGGACGTAAAAACCGTGCAGGAGGTTTTGGGACACGAAAATCTGAATACCACGCAAATTTATACCCATGTGGAAAACACAGAACTGAAGATCGCCGCCGAGGCCAATCCCCTCTCCCACATCGACCTCAAGAAAACCGAAGGCGGCTGAGAGAAAGATAGACATTTATATTATCCTGCTTTCAGAAAATCGATAAATTGTCAGGAAACCACGAACCGCTCTGGTCAAATTGACCGGGGCGGTTCGTCTAATGTGGGGTTTTCCTATCCCCTCTCCCCTTTTGTCCAGATAGTTTCGTCAGAACGCCACGGCAATGGCTTCCCGGATATTGCGCACACGGTAGACCTCCATTCCCTGCGGCACCCGCAGAGAGTCCGTACCGAAGCGTGGCAGGATGCATTTGGTAAAGCCCAGACGGTGGATCTCGTTGAGGCGCTGTTCCAGACAGGACACCGTGCGAATCTCCCCTGTCAGTCCTACCTCACCGATGGCAGTCAGATGCTCCGCCACGGGCTTGTCCGCGTAGCTGGACGCCAGCGCAATGACCACAGGCAGATCGGAGCCGGGCTCATTGATGTTCAGGCCGCCGATGACGTTCACATATGCGTCGCAGTCGTCCATCTTCATACCGCCGCGCTTTTCCAGCACAGCCATGAGCAGCGCCGCCCGGTTGTAGTCAAAGCCGTCTGTGGTACGCCGTGGCACATGAAAAGCGCTCTTGGCCACCAGCGCCTGTACCTCGGCCAAAATGGGTCTGGTGCCCTCCATGGCACAGGCCACGCAGGTGCCGGGTGCGCCCGCCGGCCGTCCCGCCAGCAACGCCTCCGACGGATTGGGGATCTCCTTCAGGCCGCTGTCCAGCATCTCAAAAACGCCCACTTCATTGGTGGAGCCAAAACGGTTTTTGGCGGCTCTCAGCAGGCGGTAGGCGCTGTTGCGCTCCCCCTCAAAATACAGCACGCAGTCTACCATGTGCTCCAGCACCTTCGGCCCGGCTATGGCGCCCTCTTTATTGACGTGCCCCACCACAAAAACAGTGATTCCGGCGGACTTGGCAAGCTGCATCAGCGCCATGGTGCAGTCCTTGACCTGAGAGATACTGCCGGGAGAGGACGTGTTGTCCTGGGCGTACAGGGTCTGGATGGAATCGGCAATGAGCACGTCGGGAGCAGTCTGCTCCGCCACACGCAGGATCTCCTCCATGCTGGTCTCGGAAAACACCAGCAGGTTGTCTGAGCTGACGTTCAGGCGCTGGGCGCGCATCTTGAGCTGGCGGTCGCTTTCCTCTCCGGAGACATACAGCACCTTTCGCCGGCTACAGATCTCCGCGCAGATTTGCAGCAGCAGCGTGGATTTGCCGATTCCCGGTGCGCCGCCCACCAGAACCAGAGAACCGGGCACTGCGCCACCGCCCAGCACACGATCCAGCTCCCCCATTCCCGTGGTAAAACGTTCCTCGCCGGAGGTGACTTCCACCTCGCTCAGACGCTTGGGCGCATGGCTGAGCCCACCTGTCTGGCGTACCGCCGCAGGTTTGGCGGCGGCAGGCTTTTCCGTGTGCTCCTGCATGGTGTTCCATGCCCCGCAGGCCGGGCAGCGCCCCATCCACTGAGGCGTTTCATTGCCGCAGTTGGTGCAGAAATAGACGGTTTTAGACTTCATTGTTGCCATTCTCCTCTGTAAAGTAGGGATACAGCCCGGCACAGATGGCGCAGGCCAGTTTTTTCTGATACTCTGGGGTGCGAAGAAGCTGTTCCTCGTCGGAATTGGACAAAAAGCCACATTCTATGAGTACGCCCGTGCAGTGAATATGCTCCATGAGATACACGGCGGAGGCAAGTTTGCACTCCCGGTGATTGTTGGGATCGACGTGAACGCACAACAGGCTTTGAATGGATTCCGCCAACTGCCTGCTGCCCTCCGTGCCCGCATAGAACACCTGCGCCCCGGAGTACTTCGGGTCGGAAAACATATTCTGGTGAATACTGACCAGCAGCGCTCCCGGCGTGTCGTTGACCAGCGCCACGCGGTTTTTCAGATCGGATACTTTTTTCTCCGATATGGTGGAGCAGCCCTGAGAATACACGGCCTTATCCTGGGTTCGTACCATCTGCGTGGAAATGCCCATCAGGTGACACAGATCGTTCAGCCGCAGACTGATCTCCAGATTGAGCTGACTTTCCTGTACGCCGGTACAGGAAATGGCGCCGCCGTCCTCGCCGCCATGGCCGGGATCGATGATCACGACAGGCGTGCCGCTGTCCTGCATGGCGGCGACAACGGCGGTAATCCGGTCTGCGGTGAACCATGCCGCCGCAAATGCCACCGCCAGAACCAACACATAAACATAGTAGTATTTTTTCAAGAAACCCACGGCGGACACCTCCCTGGTACAAGGTTTATTGCCCTGCCGTCCGGTTTATTCTTTTTTGCCATGGCAATTTTAACACTGCGGCGGGTTTCACAGGCCGGCGGAACAATACGCGCCTGTTGCCTAAGCCCCCAATGACGAAGGAACCAAATTTTCAGCTTTCAGGAGTTTGTATTTATTATACCATATTTTTTCCTCCGTGCATAGGATATGTTTGAAGGCTGTCGAATTTCGGCGCCAACACAAATAAGGAGGGAACACCTTGGAGGAGAAAATCCAACAGAAGATGCCGAACCCTGTCCCGGACGGACAGGGGATTCTCCCGGCAAACGCGCCCCTTGCCAATCCCTATGTCCCCTTTCAGCCGGAAAATCCGGCCAAATACACGGCAAAAAAGGGCTTTGTACGGGGCACTCTGTTTCCCGGTCTGGATCTTCCCTTTATGGGAATGGTAAATAAGAACGAGAAGCCCGCTACCCCCTTGCAGGAGCTGCAGGCGCTGGGCTTTGCCATCTATGAGCTGGTGCTGTATCTGGATACCCACCAGCAGGATCGCCAGGCACTGGAGCTGTTCCGGGACTACGTCCGGCTTTATCAGGAGGGCAAGGCAAAATATGAGGCGCAGTACGGCCCACTGACAGCCATGCAGGCCGGCACCGGTGGCGTATATAACTGGGTCAATAGCCCGTGGCCGTGGGAATACCAGCAGGAAAAGGAGGACTGACCCATGTTTGTATATGAAAAGAAGCTGCAATATCCCATTAAGATTGCCCGAACCGATCCCCGGCTGGCGGCCATTGTGGTCAGCCAGTACGGTGGTCCCGACGGCGAATTGGGCGCTTCTCTGCGCTATCTGAGCCAGCGCTACAGCATGCCTTATCCGGAACTGAAAGGGCTGCTGACGGATATTGGCACAGAGGAGCTGGGGCATCTGGAAATGGTGGGCACCATCGTTCACCAATTGACCCGGAATCTGTCGGAGGAACAGATGCGTGAGGCCGGCTTTGCCCCCTATTTTGTGGATCACACGGCAGGCGTCTACCCTACCGCCGCGTCCGGCTCACCGTGGAACGCCGCCAGTATGGCGGTCAAGGGCGACCCCATTGCCGACCTGACGGAGGATCTGGCTGCCGAGCAAAAAGCCCGGGTGACATACGACAACATCCTGCGCCTGTCTGATAATCCGGATGTAAATGATGTGATTAAATTCCTGCGGGAGCGGGAGATCGTCCACTTCCAGCGCTTTGGTGAGGCGATTCAGCTTTTGCGGGAAAAGCTGAATCAGAAGAATGTCTACTATATGAATCCGGCTTTGGATATGTAGCATAGAAAAGCCTGCTGGGAAGTCGTTCTTTCCAGCAGGTTTCTTCTTAAAATTGATTTGGCGCACCGAACCGGCCGGAAACGCAGGCGCGTTGTATGAAAACGCGCAGCCATCATACGCCGGAGAAACAGGAAACTGACTGAAATGCCTGTGTTTTCAGGTTGTTTTGCGCCATGCGCTATGAATTGACCCTTGTTCAATATTCCTTTTCCGCAGACAGTACGGGATTTTTCTACTTTTTGTGTTTTTTATACCAAATATGCGGCGGCAGGACTTGTAATTGCCGATAAATTGTGTTATCATCCATTTGTATCGATAGAAATGGGCGCATTTGCTCATTTGGAGTATACACTTACAAATATATGGAGGCAATTTATGAGCGTTGCAGACATCTACGAAAAAAGAGCGGCATTTTCCTTTGAGGTGTTCCCGCCCAAGACCGACGTCGGCATGGAAAAGCTGTGCGGCGAAGGCGGCGTGCTGGAGAAGCTCTACAGCATGAATCCCGACTATATCTCCTGCACCTACGGCGCAGGCGGTACCAACGTGGGCAAGAATCTGGAGGTTCTGGACAAGATCGTCGCCGACGGCAAGACCACGCCCATCACCCACTTTACCTGCATCGGCAACACCAAGCAGGACATTAAGGAAAAGCTGCAGACTTATCTGGATCACGGCATCAACCATATTCTGGCGCTGCGGGGCGATCTGCCCTTTGGCTGGACAGGCACCAACGGCGACCTGCACTATGCCACAGAGCTGGTCAAGTTCATCCGTCAGGAATTCGGCGACAAGTTTACCATTGCCGTGGCAGGCTCTCCAGAAGGCCATGTCCAGTGCAGAAGTCTGGAATCCGATATTTCTTTCCTGAAACAGAAGCAGGACAACGGCGCCAACTTCATCATCTCTCAGCTCTGCTGGGACATGGATCAGTTCCGCTATTGGCTGGACGCCATCCGCGCTGCCGGCGTCTGGATGCCCGTGGATGTGGGCATCATGCCCATCACCACCATTTCCGGCACTCTGACCAACGCTCTGTCCCGGAACGCCTGCGTCATGGATCGCAAGCTGTGCGAGCTGATCTCCAAGTACTGGATCTTCCCCAATCCCTACGACAAAGAGCCCTTTGACGCGGCTGCGGAACAGAAGAAGGCCGATTTCCGCAAGGCCGGTCTGGACTACACCATCGAACTGATCGATCAGTACCGCGCCTGCGGCGTGGACGGCATCCATCTGTACGCCCTGAACAAGTACGAGGATGTGGCCTACATCGTTGAGAATTCCGGTATTATCGATCTGGTATAATCACCCCATTCCGCGGCAGGAGCGCCTGCCGTTAACCAAGGAGCATACATAATATGGCAAAAACACATACCATCGCCGTAGCCGGGAAAGGCGGCGTGGGAAAAACCACCACCTGCGGCATGATTATCGACTATCTGTGCAAGCAGAAAAACGGCTCCATCCTTGTGGTGGACGCCGACGCCAACTCCAACCTCAACGAGGTGCTCGGCGTGGAGGTTGAGACCACTCTGGGCGACATCCGTGAGGATATGGCCCATGCGGAGCTGACCAATTCCATTCCCGCCAACATGACAAAGGCAGACTATGCCGAGTATATGTTCGCAGACGCCCTCATTGAGCAGGACGACTTCGATATGCTGGTCATGGGCCGCACTCAGGGCAAGGGCTGCTATTGCTACGTCAACGGCGTACTCAAGACCCAGATTGACAAATACGCGGGGAACTACCGCTATATGGTCATCGACAACGAGGCCGGGCTGGAACATATCAGCCGGGGCACCCTGCCCCATGTGGACACCATGCTGCTCATTTCCGACTGCTCCCGGCGCGGAATTCAGGCTGTCGGCCGCATTGCCGAGATGATCAGCCAGTTGGAGCTGAAGCCCACGGAAATGCGCCTGATCGTCAACCGCGCCCCCGGCGGCAAGCTGGATCCGGGCGTGGCGGAGGAAATTGAAAAGTACGGTCTCGATCTGGTGGGCGTACTGCCCCAGGACGAAACGGTGTACGCCTACGACTGCGCCGGCAAGCCCAGCTCTCAGGTGCCCGACAGCACACCGGTAAAGCAGGCGCTGGCAGAAATTATGAAAAAATTAAACCTATAAACAAACAGGAGGAATCAGACTTATGCCTTTTGTTCCGAAGAAACAGGTTTTCAACGCCCATATCAACGAAGTTGTGCTGGGTGTTGGCGACAAAGCCACGGCCATTGGCGGACAGAACGTGCTTCCGTTCCACACCTTTGATGCCGAAATCAAGAACGCGCCGAAGATCGGTGCAGAGCTGACCGATCTGGGGATGGCCGAATACGTCATGCCCGGCGAGAAGGCTTTCTATGAGGGCTGTCAGACAGTGGCAGACATGGCCAAGCGTGCAGAAACGCTGGAGGGCGTGTCTTTCCTGTGCCTGCATTTTGAGGGTGCGGATCCCAACGGCGCCAACAAGTCCGTGGACGAGTGCGTAAAGCTGGCCAAGGAAGTATCCGACGCCACTTCCCTGCCCCTTGTCGTCATGGGCTGCAAAAACATCGAAAAGGACACGGAGCTGTTCAATAAGATCGCCGAAGCGCTGGCCGGAAAGAACATTCTCGTTCTCTCCGCCCGGGACGAAAACTATAAGACCGTCGGCGCATCCGCAGGTCTTGCTTACAACCAGAAGGTCGGCGCGGAATCCGCCGTGGACATCAACCTGGCCAAGCAGCTCAACACCGTCATGACCCAGTTGGGCGTCAATGCTCAGTCCATTGTCATGAACATCGGTTCCGCTGCCGCAGGCTACGGCTACGAGTATGTGGCCTCCACGCTGGACCGTGTCAAGGACGCGGCCCTCAAGCAGGCCGACACCATGCTCCAGATGCCCATTATGACGCCGGTCTCCTCCGACACATGGGGCGTCAAGGAAGCCGTCATGAGCGAAGCCGAAATGCCCGAATGGGGCAGCCAGGAAGAGCGCGGCGTGGAGATGGAAGTGGCCACTGCGGCTGCCGTTCTGGCAGGCGGCTCTGATGCGGTTATCCTGCGTCATCCCGAGTCCATCCGCACCATCCACAAGATGATCCAGGCACTGATGTAAGCAGGAAGGAGGAACCATACGATGGCAGTAAAAGGTCTTGACATTTTCAAACTTTCACCCAAGAAAAACTGTAAAGAGTGCGGCAGCCCCACCTGCATGGCGTTCTGTATGAAGGTCGCTCAGGGCGCGGTGCCCATTACCAAATGCCCCTATATGTCTCAGGAAGCCATTTCCCTTCTCAGCGAGGCCACTGCGCCTCCCATGAAGACCATTGAAGCCGGCGGCTTTAAGCTGGGCGGCGAAACCGTCATGCTGCGTCATGAAAAGACGCTGGTCTCCCGCAACCGGTTTGCCGTGGGTCTTTGCACCTGCATGGACGACGCCGCCGTGGACGCCAAGCTGGCGGAAATGAAGAGCGTGGACTACGAGCGCATCGGCGAGCGCGAATATGTGGAGTTCGTCTTTGTCCATGACGCCGGAGACGGCGCACGTCTGACGGAGCTGTGCAAAAAAGCCGCGGCAACGGAGCGCTGCGTCATCATCGACACGGAAAACGTGGACAACGCAAAGGCAGCCGTCGAAGCCATCCGGAACAGCAAGCCCATTCTCAACGGCGCCAATAAGGACAACTACGCCGCCATGAGCGAAGTCGCCACGGCCGCCGGTCTGGTGCTGGGTGTGCGCGGCAGCGATCTGTCCGAGCTGCACGACACCGTGACCGCTCTGGAAGCCGCAGGCAACAAGAATCTGGTTCTGGACGTTACCGGCGCTACGGCCAAGGAGACCTTTGCCAATGCGGTGCAGGTGCGCCGTGCGGCACTGAAGGACAACGACCGTACCTTCGGCTATCCCTCCATCGTCAATCTGGCGCGCATCTGCAGCGGCGACGTCCATCTTCAGACGGCGCTGGCTGCGGTCTTTACCCTGAAATACGGCTCCATCATCGTCATGGACACCATCCGCAACGCCGAGGCACTGCCTCTGTACGGCCTGCGTCAGAACATCTACACCGATCCTCAGAAGCCCATGAAGGTCGCCCCCGGCATCTACCCCATCAACGGCGCCGGCCCCGACGATCCCTGCGCTCTGACGGTGGTCTTCGACCTGACCTCCTTCCTGGTCTCCGGCGTTCTGGAGCGCTGCAAGGTTCCCTTCAACCTGCTCATTACCGACGCTTCCGGTATGTCCGTTCTGACTGCGTGGGCTGCCGGCAAGTTCTCCTCCTCCTCCATCAAGAAATTCATGGATGAGTTTGACGTTGCCAATAAGATCAACAACCGCTGCCTGATCCTGCCCGGCAAGGTTGCCGTCATGAAGGGCGAGGTGCAGGACAAGCTGCCCGACTGGAACGTGGTCATCGGCACCCGCGAGGCTGTGGAGCTGGTCAAGTATCTGCGCGACGGCGAGCATCTCAAGGCTGCCGAGGCCGCTGCCGCCGCCAAGAAGCCCGCCGGGGAAAAGAAAGAGACCGTCAATGCCGACGCGCCTCTGGACTTTGCCAAGATCGAGGCTTCCATTCCCGAAATCAAGGTGGTGGACATGGGTGTTTCCTACAAGCAGCGCGATCCCGAATCCCCCAAGTTTGTCACCATCGGCGAACGCATCCACTGCATCAGCCCCGTGATCCGCGAGGCCATGAACACCATGAACCCGGAACCCATCCTGAAGCGTGCCGCCGAGCAGATTCAGGCCGGCGCCACCTATCTGGATGTGAACATCGGCCCTGCCGAGTCCAACGGTCCGGAGCTGATGACCTGGGTCGTCAAGCTGCTGCAGGAAAACTTCAACAACGTACCTCTGGCACTGGATACGGCCAACAAGAAGGCCATCGAAGCCGGTATCCGGGTCTACAACCGCACCAACGGCAAGCCCATCATCAACTCCGCCGACGCCGGCTCCCGTATTTCCAACATTGATCTGGCGGCGGCCAACGACGCCATCGTCATTGCCCTTTGCTCTGCCGACGGCATCGCCAAGGACAACGAAGAGCGCATGATGCACTGCCACCATATGCTGGAGCGCGGCCTGAGCCTTGGCATGGAGGCCACCGACCTGTGGTTCGACCCCCTGTTCCTGGTGGTCAAGGGTATGCAGGACAAGCAGATGGATGTGCTCAACGCCATCAAGATGTTTGCCGACGAAGGGCTCAAGTCCACCGGCGGTCTGTCCAACAACTCCAACGGTGCGCCCAAGAACATCCGGCCGATTCTGGACTCCTCTCTGGTCGCCATGGCCATGATGCAGGGTCTGACTTCCGCGATCGTCAACCCCAACGATCAGCGTCTCATGGAAACCATCAAGTCCTGCGACATTTTCAAAAACCACGTCCTGTATTCCGATTCCTATCTGGACGAATAACGTTTTCACATACCATGCCGGTTTTTCCGGCATGGTATGACGTATATCCCCGGTTCTGCCCCATATCATTCACTATTAAATGAAACAGGAGGAAGCTATGAGTGTATTAACCGATCTCATTTACGGCGGGTCCAACGCCGTGGCCGCCCTGACCGAGGGTGCCGTCAACGACGCCATTGCAAAATATGGCGCGGAAAAAGAAATTGCATTTCCCGATACCGCATATTTCTTCCCCACGATCTATGCGGCAACCGGCGTCAAGGTCAAGACCCTTGGCGATCTGCCTGCCTGTGTTGGCGTGCTGAAAAGCCTGATCACCAATCAGGAGGATCTGGGTCAGGCGCTCAATGCCGGCCTTGCCACGGCTGTGGGCGCGGAGATTCTGGAAGGCCTGAAGTTTGCAGAGCCTAAGGATTCCTACGAAGACGCCCGTGTTGCCGGCATCGGCTTCGTGCCCGATCCCATCATCCGTTCTCTGGGCGTGCCGCTGGTTACCGGCGACATTCCCGGCGTGGCCGTAGTGCTGGGCAAGGCCGAAAACGGCGAGGATGCGGCCAGGGTGGTCAAGGACTATCAATCCAAGGGCATTTTGACCTTCCTTGTGGGCGACGTGATCGAGCAGTGCGCCGACGGCGGCGTCAGAATGGGTCTGGAATTCCGCGTTATCCCGCTGGGTCATGACGTGACTTCCGTGATTCATGTGGTCACCGTGGCCATCCGTGCCGCGCTGATCTTCGGCAACGTGCAGCCCGGTGATCTTGCCGCCCTGCTGTCCTATACCAAAGACCGCGTTCCCGCCTTTGTCAATACCTTCGGCGCCATTGACAACGTGGTGGTTTCCGCGGGAGCGGGCGCCATTGCCCTGGGCTTCCCCGTTGTTGTGGACATTGATCTGGGTGAAAATCAGGTTCCCGGTGCGCTGGAATCCGTCACGGATCACGAAAAGACCGTCGCCAAGTCTCTGGAGCTGCGCAACATTAAGATCAAGTCCAAAGAGCTGCCCATCCCCGTGGCCTTTGCCGCTGCCTTTGAAGGCGAGATTATCCGCAAGGCCGACATGAAGGTGGAATTCTGGTCGGCCAAGAACACCACCTGCGAGCTGGTACTCATGAAGGACGCCGGTGAAGTGGAAGATCACAAGATCACCCTCATCGGCCCCGATATTGACTCCGGCGAAACGGAATATGCTCTTGCCACGCTGATTGAAGTCTACGGCAAGAAAATGCAGGCCGACTTTGAATCCGTCATCGAGCGTAAGATCCACTCCTGGTACAACTACATGGAAGGCGTCATGCACACCGGCCAGCGCAACCAGTTCCGTATCCGCATTTCCAACGACGCATACGAAAAGGGTCTGCGCATCCGCCACTTTGCGGAAGTGCTGTACCATATGATCATGGACGAGTTCGACACGGTAGTGGACAAGTGCCAGATCACCATGGTCACGGACAAAGAGCAGGCTGCAAAGATCCTCAACGAGCAGGCAATGCCCCGCTACAACCAGCGTGACGACCGTCTGGCCTCTATGACCGACGAATCCGTTGACCGCTTCTACACCTGTATTCTGTGTCAGAGCTTCGCGCCCGCCCACTGCTGCGTGGTCACGCCGGAACGTCTCGGCCTGTGCGGCGCCGTTTCCTGGTTGGATGCCAAGGCAACTTATGAACTCAATCCCAACGGCCCGTCCCAGCCCATTATGAAAGAGGGCTGTCTGGACGAGCGCACCGGCCGCTATGAGAACGTGGACAAGATGGTCAAGGAAGCCACCCACGGCGCTGTGGAGTCCGTGACGCTGTACTCCATTCTGGAGGATCCCATGACCTCTTGCGGCTGCTTTGAGTGCATCTGCGGCATTGAGCCCATGTCCAATGGCTTTATTGTGGTCAACCGGGAATACGCTGGCATGACTCCCGCCGGCATGACCTTCGGTGAGCTGGCCTCCTGCACCGGCGGCGGCGTACAGACTCCGGGCTACATGGGGCACGGCCGTCACTTCATCTCCTCCAAGAAGTTTATCCACGCCGAAGGCGGCATTGAACGCATCGTATGGATGCCCAAGGAGCTGAAGGACGATGTGGCGCCCAAGCTGAACAAGACGGCCAAGGAGCTGTACGGCATTGACAACTTCACCGATCTCATTGCCGACGAGACCATCTGCACCGACTGTGAAGCCCTGATGGAGTTCCTGCAGGAAAAGAACCATCCGGTTCTGTCCATGGATCCGCTGCTGTAAATGGCTGTTTTTCCGGGGGAGAGCGTTTTGCTCTCCCCCTTTTTCGTCTGTTTCCCTGCTTTTTCCCCTGAAACGGATAAATCGATACAAAATTACGGAATAGACTTGACCCCCCGATAGATTTGGATTATACTAATGTCTGTCGAATCAGCCGAAGCGCCTTGGCTTTCAAGGCCGTTTTTGCGGTTCCTTAAACGCGATACTGGATTCTAACGACAACGGAAAGGAACGAAACTGCGTATGTACCAGATTACTTTCCAATTTGAAAACGGCGCCAATCCGGTGGAAACTGCCGCTGCGCCCGACACGACCGTTTTAGAGGCGGCCAGAGCCGCCAACGTGGCCATAGACGCCCCCTGTTCCGGCAACGGCTCCTGCGGCAAGTGCCGTGTAAAAATCCTTTCCGGACAGGTAGAGGGTCTGCAGACCGGCCATATTTCCGACGAGGACTATGCTGACGGCTGGCGGCTGTCTTGCTGCACCAAGCCCCTGTCCGATCTGACGGTTCTGGTGCCCGACATTGCCTCGGCTTACCAGAGCCGTATGAAGACCGCTGACCTGTCCTCCGGCGAGGAAATGGCCATATTTCATAAGCTGGAGGAGGAGCTGAAAGCCTCCGGCATAGGCTTTGGCAACGATTTTATCCAGTGCCGTGTCCGGATGGACGCGCCCACACTGGACGATACCATGCCTGACACGGAGCGCCTGTGCCTTGGCATCCGCAGCGTCTCTGATTGTCAGCAGGTACGTCTGCCCTATTTTGTGGTCAAAAAACTGGCCACGGTACTGCGGGAAGCGGACTTTGACCTTATGGTCAGCGGCGAGCGGAAAGACGGCGTTTTCTCCGTGCTGGACATCGCCCCTGCCGCAGACGCCGCCCCTCTGTGCGGCTGCGCCATCGACATTGGCACCACCACCGTCTCCGCAGTGCTCATGGATCTTCAGACCGGCGCACTGCTGGCCAAGGGTTCCGGCGGCAACGGGCAGATCCGCTACGGCGCGGACGTCATTAACCGCATTGTGGAGCAGTGCAAGCCCGGTGGCGTCAAGCGGCTGCAGCAGGCCATTATCCAGCAGACGCTGGTGCCGTTAGTGGCCGTCATGTGCCAGTCGGCAGGGATTCCCGTACACAGCATTCTTCGCGTCTGCATCGCGGGCAATACCACCATGAATCACCTGCTGCTGGGGGTCAACGCCAACCCCGTGCGCATGGAGCCTTATATTCCCACCTTCTATGCCTGGGACGGCCTGCGTGCCGGTGAGATCGGCCTGCCCGCCAACCCCAACGCCCGGGTTATCCTCTCTCCCAATATCGGCTCCTATGTGGGCGGCGACATTACCGCCGGTGCGTTGACCAGCCGCATCTGGGACAAGGACGAGTTTTCTCTGTTCATTGACCTGGGCACCAACGGCGAACTGGTCTTCGGCAACCGGGAATTTATGATGTCCTGCGCCTGCTCCGCAGGCCCCGCCTTTGAAGGCGGCGATATTTCCTGCGGTATGCGCGCCACGGACGGCGCCGTGGAGGGCGTACACATCGACAAAGACACCCTGAAGCCCAGTCTTACCATTGTTGGCGCCGCCGGGCAAAAGCCGGTGGGCATCTGCGGTTCCGGCATTATCGACGTCATTGCCGAGCTGTTCCGCACCTCCGCCATTTCCGCCAAAGGGCGCTTCATCCGGGAAAATCCCCGGATTGTCTACGACAAACACGGCATGGGGCGCTATGTGCTGGCTGCTTCCGATCAGAGCGAAACCGGCCGGGAGATATCCATTACGGAAGTGGATATTGAGTGCTTTATCCGCGCCAAGGGCGCCATCTTCTCCGCCATCAATATTATGCTCTCGTCTCTGGATTTCAGCGTTTCCGACATTTCCCATATCTATGTGGCCGGCGGTATCGGCAGCGGCATCAACATCGAAAACGCCGTGCGCATCGGAATGTTCCCCGACGTAGACCGTTCGGTGTTTGAGTACATCGGCAATTCCTCGCTGGCGGGCGCGTATGCCATGGCGCTGTCTGACGAAGCAGAGCAGAAGGTGGACGAGCTGGCAGCCAATATGACCTATCTGGAGCTGTCCACCAATCCCCGCTATATGGAGGAATTTATGGCTGCCTGCTTCCTGCCTCATACCAATCGGGAGCTGTTCCCTTCCAGCGTGCAGGAGTGAGCCATGGAGATACAGAATCATAAGGAAGAAGTGCCCTTTTCCTACTATGCGGCACAGTTTCAGACCGTTGATCCTCAGGAGGTCTGCCGGCGTACCGGCGCAGAGTTCCGCGACGGCGCATTCCATGTGACCCTGCTGGGTACGGAGTATACCATTGGCTGGCCGGAATACACCATCACCGCCGCCGACGGCGCTTTTGCCCTGAACAATCTCCCCTGCCAGACCTTTTTACTGCGGTTTCTGCTCAACGGAAAAAAGGCCGCAGCCTCCAATCTCTATCAGACTTTCCGGGAAATGCCCTGGGGGGAGCTGTACATCGGCCCCTATACGGGGCGGTGTCTGAAGCGCGCGGCCTTTACCTTCGGCGGCAGACTGCCCGCCTTTCGCGCCGCCTGCGAGGCCATGGGCGCCATGGCCGTCGCCCACGGTGACGCTGGCTATCAGTTCGACTTTATAGGCGGCTACCGTATGCAACTTATGATCTATGCAGGAGACGAGGAATTTCCCCCCTCCAGTCAGATTCTCTATACCGACAATTTTGCCGACGGCTTCTCTGCGGAGGATCGGGTCGTCGCGGGCGATGTTCTGATTTCAGCCATCCGGCAGCAAATGGAAAGGAGCAAGCAATGAGCTTCCAATATTTAGGTCTCAAGGGCGTTTTGGAAAAAGCGACCGCCACAGAGGCGGAGATCGACCACCAGATGCAGCGTCTGCTGCAGTCCTCTCCCCGTCTGACGCCCATTACCGACCGTCCGGCAGCGCTGGGCGACGAAGTGGTGCTCAGCTACGCGGGCTTTCTGGACGGCGAGCAGTTTCCCGGCGGAACGGCGGAGAATCAAGCCCTGACCCTTGGCAGCGGCACCTTTATCCCCGGCTTTGAAGAACAGCTTGTGGGTGCCGGAGCTGACAGCGATGTGACGGTTTCCGTCACCTTCCCCACGGACTATCACGCCAAGGAGCTGGCTGGAAAAGAGGCGGAATTTCGCTGCCATGTCCACGAGATCCGCCAGCGTGGCGTCTATGAAATGGACGACACCTTTGCCAGAGAGGTGGGCAAATGCGAAAACCTTGCCCAAATGCGCCAGCAGGTAGGCAAAGCCCTGCAGGCATACATGGACGAGCAGGCGGAACAGGAGCTCTGCCGCAATCTAATGCAGCAGGCTGCCGCGTCTCTGGACTACACCCCGGAAGCCGCAGAGCTGGAGGACGCCGTTACGGAGCAGCTTGAAACACTGTCTGCCCAGTTGGCTCAGAAAGGACTGACGCTGGAGGACTACTGTCAGTTCTCCAACCTGACGCTGGAGCAGCTTCAGGAGCAGATGGAACCGGATGCCGCCGCTGCTTTGCGGGTGCGCAAGGCCGCCGCAAAGATCGCCGATCTGGAGGGCTTTACCATCAGCCAGGAGGAGCTGAGCGCCGCCTGTGCGCAGGTCTGTGAGGACAATCATATGACCATGCAGGAACTGCAGCCCTATTTTGATGACGCCTTTGAAACGGCAATCACCAACTGCATCCTCATGTCCAAGGCTGTGTCTTTGGTGCGCAAAAACGCCGTGATTGAGGAAAAAGCAGTCTGAATATGCGGAATACTTCGCAAAACTGCCCGACGCAAATCTTGCGCCGGGCGGTTTTTTCTGCCTCCTGCAAACGGTTGTACTTCCCTGCCCGTTTGCTTCCGCTTTTTCCTGATTTTCTCTATATATACATTGACTTCCCCTGTGTTTGGTGATAAAATAGTATAGCAACCGATAAGAAATTATCGATTAGGCGCTGGGAGTTGCGGATGATTGGATGCACAGCGCCGGAAATACATACCGTCTCAGGGGTGGTTAAAGATCCTGGGACACAAGGAGGTTTATCCATGGCAATTGAGTTTAAGGACGGCAAGTACGTAGACGAAACCGGCAGAGTAACGCTGGATCCCACCGTCTACAAGGACTGGCAAATCGCCGAGGAAGCAGAAAAAACTCTGCCCAGCGTAGAGTATTTCCGCGAAAAACTGGGGCTGCTGCCCGAGGAGATCATTCCCTACGGCAAAACACCCAAGCTGGATTTCATCAAGATCATGAACCGCCTGAAGGACAAGCCCGACGGCAAATTCATCGAGGTCACAGCCATTACCCCCACGCCTCTGGGCGAGGGCAAGTCCACCACCTCCCTGGGTCTGATCGAGGGCCTGGGCAAACTGGGTAAGAATGTCGGCGGCTGCCTGCGTCAGCCCTCCGGCGGCCCCACCATGAACGTCAAGGGTACGGCGGCCGGCGGCGGCAACGCCCTGCTCATTCCCATGACTGAGTTCTCTCTGGGTCTTACCGGCGACATCAACGACATTATGAACGCCCACAATCTTGCCATGGTAGCGCTCAACGCCCGTATGCAGCACGAGCGCAACTATAACGACGAGCAGTTGGCAAAGCGCGGCCTGAAGCGTCTGGACATCGATCCCAAGCGCGTGGAGATGGGCTGGGTTCTGGACTTCTGCGCCCAGGGTCTTCGTAACATCATCATCGGCATCGGCGGCCCCAAGGACGGCTTCCTTATGGAGTCCAAGTTCGGCATTGCCGTGGGTTCCGAGCTCATGGCCATTCTGGCTGTCGCCCGTGACCTGAAGGATCTGCGTGAGCGTATCGGCAAGATCGTCGTGGCCTACAACCGCAAGGGCGAGCCTGTCACCACCGAGGATCTGGAGGTTGCCGGCGCCATGACCGCATGGATGCGCAACACCATCAATCCCACCATGTGTTACACCGTGGAGCATCAGCCTGTGCTGGTGCATGCTGGCCCCTTCGCCAACATCGCCATTGGCCAGTCCTCTGTCATCGGCGACCGTCTGGCGCTGAAGCTGTTTGATTATCACGTCACCGAGTCCGGCTTTGCCGCCGACATCGGCTTTGAGAAGTTCTGGAACGTCAAGTGCCGCCTGTCCGGCCTGACGCCCAACGTCTCCGTGCTGGTTGCCACCATCCGCGCACTGAAGATGCACGGCGGCGGCCCGGCAGTCGTTGCCGGACGTCCTCTGCCCGAGGAATACACCAAGGAGAATCTGGAGCTGCTGGAAAAGGGCTGCGAAAACCTGTTCCATCATGTGGCCACCATCAAGAAGTCCGGTATCAACCCGGTGGTCTGCATCAACCAGTTCTACACGGACACCGAAGCGGAGATCGCCCTGATCCGCAAGCTCTGCAAGGAGCATAACGTGCGCTGCGCCCTGTCCAACCACTGGAGATACGGCGGCGAGGGCGCCATCGAGCTGGCCGAGGCCGTCATTGACGCCTGCAACGATCCTGTGGATCTCAAGTTCCTGTACCCGCTGGAAATGCCTCTGCGTCAGCGCGTGGAGCTCATTGCCAAGGAAGTCTACGGCGCCGATGGTGTGGATTGGGCGCCTCTGGCCGTGGAAAAGGCAAAGCGTTTTGAATCCGATCCCAAGTATGCAGACTATTGCACCATGATGGTCAAGACCCATCTGTCCCTGTCCCACGAGCCCACCTGGAAGGGCGTGCCCAAGGGCTGGCGGCTGCCCATCCGTGACATTCTGGAGTACGGCGGCGCCAAGTTCCTGTGCCCCATGGCCGGCACAATCTCCATGATGCCCGGCACCGGCTCCGATCCGGCCTACCGCCGCATCGACATCGACACCGAGACCGGTGAGGTCTCCGGCCTGTTCTGATTCATTCCATATCGCAAGACACCCAAGCGGGGCGGCGATGCTGCCGTCCCGCTTTTCCTGTCAAAAGGAGGCTTTCCATGTCCGCCGCCGTCCCCCACAACACACTTACCCGGGAGAACACCGTGATTCTCGCCTGCAATTCCATGCTGACCCATGTAAAAGCCGCCCAGACTGCCATGGGAACAGAGATTCCCGTATTAGAGGCCGCATGGGAGCTGCATCAGCAGCCGGAACAAATGCGCCTGTATCTTCAGCAAACGCTCCACAGCCTGTCCCCTGCCGTGACGACGGTTCTGGCCGCCATGGGCTTCTGCGGCGGCGCGTGGGAGCGGATCACCGTAGACCGGCAGGTTGTGATCCCCAATCTGGACGACTGCTATACCATGCTGCTGCAAACCGGCGACCGGCAGATCGGCAACCTGAAGCAGCCGGGACACCTGTATTTCCGGGACAGCGACACGGCGGAGCGGTCACCGCGGGCGTTTCTGCGCCAGCTCTGTGAACGCTACGGCACGGAAGTGGGAACCGCCATCTTCGGCGCGTATTTTGGCGAATATGCCCACGGGGAAATGATTGACACCGGCGCTTACGACTGCTGGGACGAGTCCTTTGTGGCGGACGTGCAGGAAAGCGCCGATCTGGTGCGGTGCGATCTGGGCTATGTGACCGGCAGCAACCGAATTCTGGAAAAGCTGGTCAGCGGCCGGTGGGATGCCCAATTTCTCGTTTTTCCACCGGGACACACCATTCAAGAGACGGATTTCTCCTTGGGCAACGGCGCACCGCGCCTGCTCTACTAAGTTTTTCCCTGACAGCGCTTCCCGAACCCAACATAGCAATATACTATACTGGAAAGGGGCGATCCCATGAAAAATCAACTGAAGCGAAAGTACGGTCTTTTTACCGCCATCTGCATGGTGGTGGGCATTGTCATAGGCTCCGGTGTATTCTTCAAGGCGCAGGTCATTTTGGAAAAGGCGGAGGGAAATCTGCTCACAGGGATCCTGGCGTGGGTCATCGGCGGCCTGATTATGCTCACCTGTGTTCTGGCGTTTGCCTCCATGGCACAAAAATACGAAAAAGTAAACGGCGTCGTGGACTATGCCGAGGCCACGGTGGGCAGCAAGTACGCCTACTTCATCGGTTGGTTTATGACCACCATCTACTACCCCACATTGACCGCCGTGCTTGCATGGCTCTCCGCCCGGTACACGCTGGTGTTCATCACCTCCTGCTGGCCGGACTTTCCCCTGATCCTCTCGGCGGCAGAGGGCGGCTGTGTCATGGGGCCGGAATGTCTGGCGCTCATGATGGTCTATCTGTGCTGCGCCTACGCCGTCAACGCCCTGTCGCCCAAGCTGGCCGGCAAGTTCCAGACCACCACCACAGTGATTAAAATGATCCCGCTGATACTCATGGCCGTGGCGGGTATCGTTTCCGGCCTGCTCAGTCCTACCCATCTGCTGGTGAGTAATTTTTCGGCAGTCAATATCGGGCTGTCCGGTTCCATCGGCGCCCCTCTGCTGGCCTCGGTGTGTGCCAGCGCCTTTGCCTACGAGGGATGGATCATTGCCACCTCCATTAACGCAGAGCTGAAAAACGCCAAAAAGAACCTGCCCAAGGCGCTTATCGTGGGCGGCATCATCGTAGTCTCCATCTATATCTGCTATTTCCTCGGTGTCGCTGGAGGCGCGTCCACCGATGTACTCATGGACGCCAATCAGGGCGCGCCCGTGGCCTTTACCAATCTGTTCGGCGGCGTCTTTGGCAACATTCTCAATCTTTTCATCGCCGTTTCCTGCATGGGCACCATGAACGGCCTGATGCTGGCCTGCACCCGGGGCATGTACGCTCTGGCTGCCCGCCGGGAGGGGCCTGCGCCCCAGGTCTTCGGCGAGATTGACGAGCAGACCAATATGCCCGTCAACTCCGCCGTCATCGGTCTGGTGTTCTGCGCCTTCTGGGGACTGTATTTCTTCCTGGCCTGTGTGGCAGGAACCTGGTCGGGGCCTTTTGCATTTGACTGCTCCGAACTGCCCATCATAACGGTTTACGCCATGTATCTGCCTATCTTCCTCATGTGGATGAAAAAGGCGCGGGGCGAGGGTGTCTGGAAGCGGTTTATCCTGCCCATTCTGGCGATCTGCGGTTCTCTGTTCATGGTCTATGCCTGCATCGTCGGTCACGGCATGGGCAACGTGTGGTACCTGATCGTCTTTGCCGTATTTATGCTTTTCGGGGCGCTGTTCATGAAGAAAAAAGAGACTCCCCGCAGACAAACGAAATAAATCTCACAACGGCGCTGACAGGTTTTCCCTGCAGCGCCGTTTTCTGCAAATATGTGAAAAAAATTGAAAAAACACTTACAATTTCTCTAAAAATCTGTTATAATCTATGTATAAAAGTGATTTACAGAGAACGTGAGGAAGGTGCGCGAAATGTATCAGGTTGGAGACAAAATTCTATATGCAAACACCGGCGCCTGTGTCATTGAGCGCATCGAAAGTCTGCGTTTTGACCGGAAGCGGGAAAAATATTATGTTCTGCGTCCCCTATTCCAAAAAACTTCCGTGATCTATGTCCCTGTGGAGAATCAGGAGCTTACAAGCAAAATGCAACCCATGCCCAGTCGGGACGAAGCAGAACATCTCATTGACAGCCTGCCTGCCATGGAGGTCTTTTCCATCCCCGATGCGCAGGAACGCAAGGCATATATCGATGAGCTGATGCACCAAAAGGGCAACGGCGGTTTGCTGAAAGTCATTAAGTCCCTGTACGGCATCAAGCGCCAACGGATCCGCGAGGGCAAGAGCCTGCACGTCTCTGACGAAAACGCCCTGCACGAAGCCTTGCGGCTGCTGTGCGACGAACTGGCCTATCCCCTTGGCACAGAGCCCAGCCAGATTTTTGACCGCCTGCAGACCACGCTGGAGGAAAACGCATAACCATATTTTTACAGCGCCGCAGTTCTGCTGACGGCGCTGTTATTTACACAACAAAGCCGCGCCGGGTTAGCTCCCGGCGCGGCTTTGTTGTACCGTATATCAAATCACAGCTCCAAATATCTGGCGCGTTCGCCGCCGATATACTTTGGGCGGGTTCTGGCACAGAGAATGTTGGCCTCTCCGATTTTGGAAAGGCTCAGACGGACAGGCACCGCCACCCGTTTCAGATGCATGCCGATGAGGGTGCCGCCAATGTCCAGCCCGGCATCCGCCCGCACTTGCTCCACCAGCACCGGATCTTTCATGGCGTGGTAAACCGTGGTGGCAAAAGCACCTCCGGCGTGGGCGTGGGGCACGGCGTTGACGATCTCATAGCCAAAGCGCAGGGCGTCCTCACGCTCGATCACCAGCGCCCGGTTCAGATGCTCACAGCACTGGACGGCAAGACGGATTCCTCCCTGCTCCAGCACCGTGTGAACGCCGTCCCAAACGGCCTGTGCCGCGTCCATGCTGCTGCCCTTGCCGATGCGGCTGCCGACGATCTCACTGGAGGAGCAGCCGATCACCAGAAGCTGTCCCGGGCGCAGTTTCGCAGCGTCAACCAGCTCCTGTACGGCTGTCCTTGCCTGCGTCGTCAGATCACTCATGTGCCTTTGCCCCCTTGACAAACGGGATGCGGCAGATCAACTGATTGAGCAGCAGTGCCAGCACCAGCCCCACTACGCCCTGCAAAATATTCTTCGGCACGCTGGCCAGCGCCGCAGCGCCCTGGTTCAGCAGCAGGGTTTCATACAGCCAGTAGCCGAAGACCATCCAGGCCTCCGCCAGCAGGGCACCCAAAAACTGAAAGCCAAATTCCGCTTTTTTGCCGCCGCGGGCACAGCGCAGGAGCAGCGCGGCGATGACGGCCATGCCGCCCTTGATGAGCAGCGTACCGGGAATATAGTAGGCATAGCCCAGCAGCAGATCGGCAAGGGCGGAGCCGACGCCGCCGCACACAAAGCCGTACACAGGCCCCAGCGTGAAAGCGCCCAGCAGCACAAAGGCGTCGCCCAGATTGGTGTAGCCCGTGGCGGACGGGACGTTAAAGAACATGGTTGCAATGCAGGTCAGAGCCATAAACATGGCGCACAGGGTAAGTTTATTTGTCTTTGTTTGTGTCATAATCATTCCTCCTGTCTCTGTTTTGCAGTTATATCATATATCTGGTTATAAGAAAATGACCAGATTCATCATTTTTTACCATACCAGATTTAGCGCCAAAAATGGGCGCGGTCGATGGAAACCGCGCCCATATGCAGAATCAGGACGTATTCTGTGACTATTTGTTTCTGTACAGGAAGGTCACGACCTGCTCCCGCAGGCAGAAATCGTCAGGCGAGAATTTGTCTCCCCCCGTGCCCTGAGTGATCTCCTGCTCCACCGCCCACATCACGGCGGGGGCATAGTACGCATCCGGATCCACGTCGCCAAAGGCATTGCGCAATGCGGCTTCCGGCTTGCCGTTGGAGCGCCACAGGAAGGTGACGAACTGGGCTCTTGTCACCGTGGCCTTAGGAGAAAAGTGGGTATCGTCCGTGCCCACGGTGATCCCCTGCTCTGCCGCCCAGAGAATGGCTTCATAGGAATAATCTCCGGGCTTTACATCCGTAAAGGGACAGGTTTCCGTCCTGGCTGCGGGTTTGCCGCTGGCGCGCCAGAGGAAGGTGACCACCTGTTCTCTGGTGCAGGGACTTTGAGGCGCAAAATGGGTGTCGTCGTCGCCGTAGGTAATGGCGTTATCCAACGCCCAGGCGACGGCGCTGGAATAGTATGCGCCATCCTTGACGTCCACAAAGGGCAGCGCCAGCCGGGAAATGGTGCGCACCTCATCCGCACCGCAGACCGTGCAGATGCGGCGTTCAGCGCCGGGTTCGGAATAAGTGGGTGCGGTGGTCTGCTTCCACGCGCCGAAGCTGTGGCCGTCGGCGCAAGAATCTGCGGCTTTGTTTTCCAGCCTGGTAGTGTAATAGGTGGTTCCGCCGTCTGCGGCATAGAGGGAAACAGCCGTCTGACCACTGGAATAGCAGCGGAACAGATCGGAGGTCGCATTATAGCGCAGGGTCTTGCCCGTATTGGCGGCGTTTGTAATCACTGCTTCGCCGTTGGCAAAGGACAGCGTCCACTGCGCCTGCTTTTCGGTGCAGTCCGCCAGGGTGTTCAGAGAATTGCTGGTGCCCGTATAGGCCAGATAGTTGGAACTGCCCTTCATGCGGATGCTGTAGCTTCCGCCGCCAACTGCCTGCACCACATACACATAGGCATCGGATACATTGCGCATCACGCCGCCCAGCAGGGTGATCCCGCTGTCGGCCAGCGCGATGGATGCATTGGCAGAACCGATGGTACTGCCTGTATAGGTTCCGCTGGCGTCCAGTACCGCCGTGTCATTGCCGCAGAACACATACTCCCCTGACCAGTCTTCCCTGCTCCCGGTCACCAGATGATACTGTCCGGAAGCCGCGCCGTCCTGTATCAGATAAGAATACAGGGCGTAAAGGGTCGTGTCGCCGGTAAGGGCATAGTCCGTTCCGGCGGCGTAGACTGTGCCGCAGGCCGCAGCGGCCTCCACAGGCGCCGTAACCCAGCCCACGAAGCGGTAGTCGTACTTATCCGCCTCAGGTGTTCCCTGGGGCGCGGGGAGCTTGACGCTGTCGCCTGCATAGGCGGTCGTTGCGCCGCAGGTGACGCCCGCAGGAACCACATAGGTGATGCTGGCTCTTTCTCTGGGGGCAAAGGAAATGGTCACGGTGCAGTCCTGCTGAATATTGGACACCTGGAACGTATTGCCGTTTTGCGTTACGGTGCAGGCGCCCTCCGGAACCACGGTGTAGCCGGAGACAAGGTAGCCCTCCTGCGGCTCGGCAGTGATCTGTCCGCCGCTGCGGCTGACCGTGCCCATGGACTCGTCGGCGGACACGGCAGTGACCGTATAACTTGTGGACTGGCCCGCCAGCGTCCAGTCGGAATAGACGCTCTGTAAGGCGTCCACGTTGCCATGGCCGGGATAGGCGTCCACATCGGAAACCACAACGGGAAATGCCGCGTACATACGCTTGGCCTGTGTAATGGTACTCGCGCCCATGCCCGGATCCCAGTTGCCGTTCTGTTCTTTCATGTAGGCAATGGCGTCCGCCACTGTGGCGCCAGACTTCATTCTGGACCAGAAATCTTTTTCATAATCGTAATCGCCGTCAAAGGTCACGGACTGAGAGTAGCCGTAGACTACCCCGGCGCCATGCTCCATAAAGGGCTTTTCCATGCCGTCTGTGGCCATGCCGAGACAAATTGCCATCCAGACGAGGGTATTGGGCATCTCCCCGGTCAGGTGATTGGTGATGGCCGTGCCGTCCACCAGGTAATACTTCATCTGTCCGGCCGAGCCGCCGTACAGGGCATGATCGCCTGCATAGTCGTCGCTGGTAAGGCCAGTACCTGACTGCAGGCACAGATAAGAGGTGGTCGCGCCGCTGACAAAGTCTTCGTCATCATAGGGGTTGACGTAGTCCGTGTCTCCATGGCTGTCAAAGACCACCACAGCGCTGTTCTGCAGGGCGGCCGCCACATTGTCAACGGTAGCGTTGGTCGTCTTATACAGGGTATATGTACCTCCGGTGGCGGCGGCAATGCTGCTGCATTCGGTCTGATACTGGGTGGTAAAGCTGCTGTCGAGACCGTAGTACGGCTCAATGAGCGCCACATTCTTGCTGTCCGGGCCGGTACCGCGCCGACTGTAGTCTACAGTGACGATCTGCCCGTCGTCCACATAGCCGTCAATGGGGGTTGCCGTCTCGGCGATCCGGCGCAGACGGGGGCTGTAGACGCAGGTGATCCCGTCGGCAACCCAGGTGAACTGGCTGCCATGCTCCGTCACCGTGTAGCCGAGGGCTTCCACCGCCTCTTTGGCGGCCTCGGATTTGGCAGCCTCCGTCGCCGCCGCCTTTTTGGCGGACAGGTTGTCCAGCGCCGTGTCAATGGCTGCGAAAGCCCTGTCGGCTTCAGCCGTATCCGCTGCTGCGTCTGCCTGCGCCCCATAGGCCGTGGTCAGCAGGCCGGCAGTCATAACAGCCGCCAGAAGTACTGCAATCAATCGCTTGTGAAATTTCAAAAGAATCCCTCCGTTTCTCTCCACAGAATACCACAAACGCTTCTCTTTTTCCAGAGATTTTTTCTTCCTTCGGCAAAAAATAACAGAAATGAAACAATGTGCGGAAAAGCCAGCGCTTTTCCGCACAAAAATCGATCAGCAGTCTTACAGGCAGCAGACAGAGCCGGATTCTGTTATCAGTCCGCCTTTTCATTCCAGCCGGCGTCCTCGGTCTCGTGGGACTTTTTCCGGGTCATCAGCGTGGCCAGGGCGTCGGCGGGAGATTT
This sequence comes from Bacillota bacterium, assembly GCA_029003235.1. Taxonomy (GTDB): domain Bacteria; phylum Bacillota; class Clostridia; order Oscillospirales; family Oscillospiraceae; genus JAFRPC01. The sequence continues at coordinate 22,376 of JAQYBZ010000027.1, read as the reverse complement.
GCCGTGATAGAGTACCTCGTAGGCCTCACGGGTGATGGGCATTTCCACCCCCACCTTTTGGGAAAGCTCCATGGCAGATTTTGCGGCGTAATAGCCCTCCACCACCGCGCCAACTTCTTTCATGGCAGTTTGCACGTCCTTACCCTGGCCGATAAGGATACCCGCCCGGCGGTTTCTGGAGTGCATGGAGGTACAGGTGACGATCAGGTCGCCAACGCCGGCCAACCCGGCAAAGGTGTCCTGCCGGGAACCCAGCGCCATGCCCAGCCGGGCGATCTCCGTCAGGCCGCGGGTCATAAGCAGCGCCTTGGTATTGTCACCGTAGTTCATGCCGTCGCAGACGCCTGCGCACAGGGCAATGACATTCTTCAGTGCCGCCGCCAGCTCCACGCCCACAGGGTCGCAGGAGGTATACACGCGGAACCGGGGGTTCATGAGCACATCCTGCACCCGCTCGGCCAACTGCCGATTCTGACATGCGGCCACGACGCCGGTTGGAATCTTCCGGCTGACCTCCTCGGCGTGCGACGGGCCGGAAAGCGCCACCACGGGCTTGCCCGTAACGGAGGCGATGATCTGGCTCATGCGCATCCCTGTATTTTCCTCAATGCCCTTAGTGGCGGACACCAGCAGCGCATCCTCGTCCAGATAGGGTGCAATGCGCTGGGCGGTGCTGCGCACGGCAAAGGACGGTGGCACGATGACCACCATCTGCTTGCCCGCTACGCAGGCCGGGTCTGCGGTATATGTATAGTCCGCAGGCAGGGCGACGCCCTTGAGGAAAGGATTTTCCAGCGTCTGCGCCAGATGGTCGCTCTCCTCTTGTGAATAGGAACACAGAGTGATTTCGTGCCCGTTTTCATGCAGCAGCAGGCTCAGCGCCGTGCCCCAGCCGCCGCTGCCAATAACCGCGATTTTCATGATTGACTCCTTTTATGAAAGCTGAATTTGGTTTCTGTTCCGTTAATCAGGCGGACAATGTTGCTGCGGTGCATATAAATCGCCAGCGCCGCAAGGGAAAAAGCGATGACAACCACCGCCCAGTTGTGAGAGAAGCGCCACCAGAACAAAAATGGATAGGCGACGCAGGCGAGAATGGAGCCGAGAGAGACATATCTGCTCACAGCAAGCGTCAGAGCGAACAGCACCAGACAGATCAGGAAGGCGCGCCAGTCCATAAACGCCGCCAGAGCTGCGCTGGGAAGGATTCCCTTGCCGCCGTGGAAGCGGAACAGCACCGGAAACACATGGCCAATGACCGCCGCCGCGCCGCAGAGCATTTGGCCGGTCTGGGTCATATCCGGGTCTATCCCGCGCAGGATCCATCCCCCGATGAAGCAGGCCAGCACTGTTTTTCCGGCGTCAATGACAATGACCAGCAGGGAATCCACTCCGCCGTAGCTGCGGAAAAAATTGGTCAGTCCCGCGTTTCCGCTCCCCTTTTGGCGCACGTCCTCCCGGTGGAACCAGTTGGAAATGAGAATGGCGCCGTTGAAGCCGCCCAGAATATAGCCGGCTACAATGCAGGCAATGATGGCAAGCAGCATCAGTCTTCCTTGTCTCCTTTTTGACGAATGGTAATCCGTATGGGCGTCCCGTCCAGACCAAAGACGCCGCGGATCTGGTTTTCCAGATAGCGTTGATAGGAAAAATGGAACAGCCGGGCGTCATTGCAGAAAATGACGAAATGGGGCGGCTTCACGCCGGTCTGGGTCATATAGTAGATCTTCAGACGGCGTCCCTTGTCCGTAGGCGGCTGCACCCGCGCCATGGCATCCTCCAGCACATTGTTGAGCATGCCTGTGGTAATGCGCAGAGCGCTCTGCTCATTGACGTAATTGATCAGCTCGTACAGCCTGTCCACCCGCTGCCCTGTCATGGCGGAAATAAACAGCACCGGGGCGTAGGGCATAAAGCTCAGGCCATTGCGAATCTGTTTGGTCATCTCGTCCATGGTATTGGTGTCTTTCTCCACCAGATCCCATTTGTTGACGACGATGATGCTGGCCTTGCCTGCCTCATGGGCAAGCCCGGCGATCTTGGTGTCCTGCTCCGTCACGCCGTCGTTGGCGTCGATCATGATCAGGCACACGTCCGCACGATCAATGGCGTTGATGGAGCGCAGATTGCTGTACTTTTCAATGGCATCGTCCACCTTGGACTTGCGGCGCATACCGGCGGTATCGATGAAGCAGTACTTGCCGTGTTCGTTCTCAAAACGGCTGTCAATGGCGTCCCGCGTGGTTCCCGCCACATCAGAGACGATGACGCGCTCCACACCAAGAATCCGGTTGAGCAGGCTGGACTTGCCCACGTTGGGCTTGCCCACGATGGCCACGCGGATGACGTCGTCCTCTTCGTCGTCCTCCTCCGGCGCCGGGAAATGCTCGGTGCAGAAGTCCAGCACCTCCCCGGTGCCGTGGCCGTGAATGGCCGAGACCTCAATGGGGTCTCCCAGACCCAGGGAATAAAACTCAAACACGTCCGGGTTCACCGGGCCAATGGCGTCGCACTTGTTCACAGCCAGACACACGGGCTTTTTGGAGCGCTTGAGCAGGCTGGCGACCTCCTGATCCGCCGCCGTGACACCCACCTTTACGTCCGTCACCATGATGATCACATCCGCCGTTTCAATGGCGATCTCCGCCTGACGGCGCATGAACAGCAGCATTTCACTGTCCTTGGAGGGCTCAATGCCTCCGGTGTCAATAAGCTCAAAGGCTCTGCCGTTCCATTCGCACTCTCCGTAAATGCGATCCCGGGTGACGCCGGGCGTATCTTCCACAATGGCCGTGCGCCTGCCGGTGAGTTTATTAAATAACATGGACTTTCCCACATTGGGGCGGCCGACAATGGCCACCAGCGGCTTTGCCATAAAAATACCTCCTGCCTTACACTTTGGCGGCCAAAGCGACCGCACCCGGGAGCCCCTCCCGCCGGCCAAGGCTTTCCCTGCCGAACCCGAAGCTCCCGCCGTTGTCCAACCTCCGCGCAATCCCCTCGATGGATTGTAGCCAAAATTTGGACATTTTATATATTATGCCATGTCCTGCGGCATTTTGCAACCTTTTCCAATAAAGAAAGAAAAGAGGAAGGTTGCCCTTCCTCTCATCTTCAAAGAAAATCAGTTTTCCTTTACGGCAATGACCTGACGGCCATTGTAGTAGCCGCAAGCCTTGCAAGCTCTGTGGGGCAGACGTGCCTTGCCGCAGTTGGGGCAAGCGACCACACCGGGAACAGAAAGCTTCCAGTGGGAGCTGCGTCTCTTATCGCGTCTTGCTTTGGATACTTTACCCTTGGGAACAGCCATGGTGACACCTCCTCGGTCGAAATGCCGGTAAACGGCAAATTATCTTTCGTTTTTGTCTTTCAGAAGCTGCTTTAACACAGCCAGTCTCGGATCCGTTTCCGGCTGACAGCCGCAGGGTCCGTCATTCAAATTTTTCCCGCACCGGCAGCACAGGCCTTTGCAGTCCGGGCTGCACAGGAGCTTGCTGTCCATGTTCAGGACAAACGTGGTAGTAACGATGTCATCCAGATCGGCACAGTCGCCCTCCAGCAGGAAGGTCCATGGGTCTTCCTCCCCATCGTCGTTGGAAAGCGCGTCCGTCAAAATGGCATACAGGGGAAACGCAACCTCGCGTTCAAACTCTCTCGCGCAGCGGTCGCAGACGCCATGGAGCGTTGTGCTGACCGTTCCGCCAAGCAGCAGAACGCCGGCCGTGTTCCGAACCTCTCCCTGGGCGATCACCGGCTCTGTCACGGGGCAGCATCCGCCGAAAACCAGATCGTGCAAATCAAGGGAGTACCGGAATGGCACCGTGCCGCCGGGGATGTCTTTGATTTTTGCCAAACTCAGCAGCATAGCGCACTCCTGTATTGCGTAGTCACGCAGAGAATATTATAGCCATAGACCCCCTTTTTGTCAAATGCTTTTTTGCTTTTTCCCAAAGAAAATCTCCCGGTGGTAGGATCCGGCGGCAAAATGGAAATTTGCTTGACTTTCGGCGGTAAAATATGCATAGTAAAGACGGAGGTGCGTGGTATGAAAGAGCTGCAAATCGGAAAAAATGACGCTGGGCAGCGTCTGGATCGGTTTTTATCCAAGGCCGTTCCCCTGCTTCCGGCATCTCTGGCGCAGAAGTATATTCGCCTCAAGCGCATCAAGTGCAACGGAGCCAGAGTGCAGCGGGACAGCCGTCTTCAGGAGGGTGACACGCTGCAGCTATATATTAACGACGAATTCTTCGACACGCCCCGGGCGGAAAATGCCTACCTCACGGTCAGCGCACCCAGGCTCCACATCGTCTACGAAGACGAGAACCTCCTGCTGGTGGACAAAAAACCGGGCGTGGCGGTGCATCCCCACGACGGTGCAGAATACGGCAAGACCCTCATCGATCACATTCAGGCCTATCTCTACGCCAAAAAGGAATGGCAGCCCCGGGCGGAAAATGCCTTTACCCCGGCGCTGTGCAACCGTATCGACCGCAACACCGGCGGCATCGTCATTGCAGCCAAAAATGCCGAAGCCCTGCGGATTCTCAATCAGAAGATCCGTGACCGGGAAATCGACAAGCGCTATGTGTGCATCGTCCACGGTACACCCAGACCGCGCCGGGGCGAGCTGCGGGGCTATATCTTCAAGGACGCGGTTAAAAACCGGGTATATGTCACGGACAAGCCCCAGAAAGGCTCCAAGACCGCCGTGACCCGGTATGAGACCCTGCGCACTCAAAACGGTCTGTCTCTTGTAGAGTGTGAGCTGGTCACGGGACGCACCCACCAGATTCGCGCCATGTTCGCCCATATCGGCTGTCCTCTGCTGGGAGACGGCAAATACGGCAAGCTGGACAGGCAGAGCGGGCGTACCTATCAGGCGCTATATTCCTATCAGCTCACCTTCCGCTTTACCACGGACGCCGGGCTTCTGTCTTATCTCAACGGGCGTCGGTTTCAGGTGGAAAATGTGGATTTCGTGCAGGAGTATTTTCCGGATTGACGCGCAAATTTGCCGCTTTTGGCGGCAAAAGACACGGGAATATGTCACATTATAAAAAATGAGGAAAAAATCGGCGGCAAAAGATTGACTTTTTGCCGCCTTGCCTTTATATTTCACGATAGTGTACTTTATACACACAGAAATAGAAGAAATGGGGGAGGATAAATGTCCAAAGAGCTTATCCGCCTGACGGATCTGACCATGAAATTTGATACGGAGACCGTCTTGGATGGCATCAATCTTTACATCAACGATTCAGAATTTCTCACATTGCTGGGACCCAGTGGCTGCGGCAAAACCACCACACTTCGAATTATCGGCGGTTTTCTGACGCCCACCTCCGGCGACGTGTTTTTCGACGGGAAGCGGATCAACGACGTGCCCGCATACAAACGTCAGATTAACACGGTCTTTCAGCGATACGCCCTGTTCCCGCATCTGGATGTGTACGACAACATCGCCTTTGGCCTGCGCATCGCCAAGCTGCCCGAGGCCGAGGTGGATCGCCGTGTCACGGAAATGCTGGAGGTCGTCAGCCTGAAAGGCTTTGAAAATCGAAGCGTAGACGCCCTCTCCGGCGGCCAGCAGCAGCGTGTCGCCATTGCTAGGGCGCTGGTAAATCAGCCCAAGGTGCTTTTGCTGGACGAGCCCCTGGGCGCTCTGGATCTGCGCCTGCGCAAGGATATGCAGAACGAGCTTAAGCGGATTCAGCAGGCCACCGGCATCACTTTTATCTATGTAACCCACGATCAGGAGGAAGCTCTGACCATGTCCGACACCATCGTGGTCATGGACAAGGGACGTATTCAGCAGATCGGGCGGCCGGAGGACATTTACAACGAGCCCAAAAATGCCTTTGTGGCGGATTTTATCGGTGAGTCCAACATTCTCGACGGCGTGATGAACGACGACTATCTGGTTACCTTCTTTGGCCGCCAGTTCCAGTGCGTGGACAAGGGCTTTGCCAAAAACGAGCCGGTGGACGTGGTCATTCGCCCGGAGGACATCGACATTGTCCCGGCCAGCGAAGGCCATTTGACCGGTACGGTCACTTCCATTACCTTTAAGGGCGTCCACTACGACATCATCGTGGATTTCAAGGGCTTTAAGTGGCTGATCCAGAACACGGACTTTGAGCCGGTAGGCGCAAAAATCGGCATCCGCCTCAATCCCGAGGACATCCATGTGATGCACAAAAGCGAATACTCCGGTATGTTCGGCGACTACAGCTCCTATTCCGCAGAGTACGACGAGATTGCGGAGGGCGGCGAAGATGAAGAATAAGTCCCGCTTTCTGGCCGCGCCCTACGCGGTGTGGATGCTGATCTTCACCATCGTGCCTCTGGGCATCGTGGCGTTCTATGCCTTTACGGACGCAGGCGGCAGCTTTACGCTGGAGAACATCACCTCCATCGGCTCCTACTTTCCCATCTTTCTGCGCTCCATCTGGTACAGCATTGCCGCGGCGCTCATCTGCCTGCTCATCGGCTACCCGGTGGCCTACTATATCGCCCAGTGCAAGCCCACCACCCAGCGGTTTCTGTATATGCTCATCATGCTGCCCATGTGCATGAGCTTTCTGCTGCGTACCCTGGCCTGGGTTGCGCTGCTGGACGACACGGGCATCATTAACTCCCTTGTGACCCATTTCGGTCTCAAGCCGTTGCCCCTGACCCGCAACCCCTTTGCCGTCATTTCCGGCATGGTGTACAACTACCTGCCCTATATGATCATGCCCCTGTACACCGTACTGATGAAGCTGGACAGACGCCTCATCGAAGCCTCTCAGGACCTGGGCTGCCGTCCCTCGCAGACCTTTTTCCGGGTCATTCTGCCCCTGTCCGTGCCCGGCATCGTCTCCGGCGTGACCATGGTGTTCGTCCCTGCGGTGTCCACCTTCTATATCTCCCAGAAGCTGGGCAGCACCAGCACCATTATGATCGGTGATATTATCGAGTCCCAGTACAAGACCGCCTACAACCCCAATCTGGGCGCGGCGCTGTCTCTGGTGCTGATGGCTCTGATCTTTATCTGCGTGGGCATTATGAACCGCTTTACCTCATCTGACGAAGAGGAGGGCATGATGACCTTATGAAAAAGTTTAATAAGATCTTTACCATTCTGGTGTTCGTGTTCCTGTACGTTCCCATGATCGTCCTCATCGTGGCCTCTTTTAACGCAGGCAAGGATCTGGCGGTGTTCAACGGCTTTACCCTGCGCAATTACCGGGAATTTTTCTCCGACAGCCGACTGCTGACCCTGCTGGGCAATTCCCTTGTCATTGCCGTTTTGTCATCCTTGTGCGCCACCATGCTGGGGACGGTGGCTGCCGTGGGCATCCACAATATGCGCGGCCGTCTGCGCAGCGCCATCATGTCCGTGACCAATATTCCCCTGACCAATCCGGAGATCGTCACCGGCGTCTCTCTGGCGCTGCTCTTCGCCTTTGTGGGTACTCTGTTGAGAATTAAAAGCATTCTGGGTTTCTGGACCCTACTCATCGCCCATATCACCTTTAATATGCCCTACGTCATTTTGTCCGTCATGCCCAAGCTCAAGCAGATGGATCCCAACATCCGGGAAGCCGCGCTGGATCTGGGCTGCACGCCGGCACAGGCGTTTTTTAAGGTCGTGCTCCATGAGATCATGCCCGGCATTATCTCCGGCGCCATCATGGCCTTTACCATGAGTCTGGACGATTTCATCATCAGCTACTTTGTCTCCGGCGGCAGCTATACCACCCTGCCCGTGGAGATCTACAGCTACACCAAAAAGCAGATCGACCCCAAGGTTTACGCCCTGTTCACCATTATGTTCGCGGCGATCCTGATTCTCATGGTCACCATGAACCTGCTGCAGATGCGGGACGCCAAGTCCAGGCGCACCGCCGTGAAACGGAGGGCAGAGTCATGAGCAAGCGCCTTGTTTCTCTTTTGCTGGCCATAGCTGTGGCCATTGCCTGTCTGCCCTGTCTCACCGCTGCGGTCAGCGCGGCCGAACCGGTCACCATTACGGTGTATAACTGGGGCGAATATATGTCCGACGGTTCCGACGACTGCATCGATCTCATCGCCGAATTTGAAGCCGCCTATCCTGGCATCAAGGTCAACTACGTCACCTTTGACAGCAACGAGAGCCTCTATTCCCTGCTGGTCACCGGCGGCACGTCCATTGACGTGATCATTCCCTCAGACTATATGATCGCCCGTCTGATCAGCGAGGATATGCTGCTGCCACTGGACTTTGCCAACATCCCCAACTATGCGTATGTGGACGAGACCCTGAAGAACCCGGCCTACGATCCGGAGAACCTCTATTCCGTCCCCTATGCCTGGGGCGTGGTGGGCATCATCTATAATTCCCGGTATGTCACCGTCTCAGAGGAGCAGAAGAAGGACTGGTCTCTGCTCTGGGACAGCGACTATGTGGGAAAGATTCTCATGTTCGACAACCCCAGAGACTCCTTTGCCATTGCCGAGCTGCAGCGTGCCTTTGACTATCGGGACGACCCGGAAAAGGCCGCCGGTTACACGGTCAATTCCACCGACACGGCTGTGCTGGAGGACTGCGCTCAGCTTCTGCAGTCCCAAAAGGGACTGGTGCAGAACTATGTCATGGATCAGATCTATGACAAAATGGAGCGCTGTGAAGCGTGGATCGCGCCCTACTATCTTGGCGACTGGGTGCAGATGGCCTATGTCAATGAAGACCTGAATTTTTATGTGCCCAGCGAGGCAGGACACAACCTGTTTGACGACGCCATGTGCATTCCTACCTCCTGCTCCCATAAGGCGGAGGCCGAAGCCTTCATTAACTTCTGCACTGACCCGGAGATTTCCAGCGCCAACATGGAATATGTGGGCTACGCCTCTCCCTGCGTGGGACTGGAGGAATATCTTGAGGACGATCTGGCCGACGTGATCGACCGCGCCGACAATCTGGAAACCTCCCTTACCGCAGGCCAGCAGTTCCTCCATCTGCCGTCCGAGACCAATCAGCAGATGGACGCTCTGTGGCTCACGGTAAAAACTGCGGGTGACGATTCTTCCTTCTATTTGATCCTCACGGCGGTAACTGCCGCCGCCCTCATCGTCCTGACCGTGGTGCTGAAGGTACGCAAACACCGCCGCAAAGCCCATCGCTGCGCCGCCTGGAAGCACAATGCCTGACCCGGTGAAAGAAGTGCCGATGCTTTCGGTATATCCCCTGCCCTGCAAATTCACCGATTTGGGCTGAGAACCCGTTGAACCGGCTTTTGACCAATTCCTTCATTTCGGTTAAAAAGAGCCGCTTTTTTGGAATCGCATCTTCCGGCGGGCAAATATGTCCCAAGGCGGTTTATTCCCCGAATCTCTCATAAAAAGCGCGCCGGACACACCGGCGCACTTTTTTTAGAAAAATTTGATAAAACACTTGCATTTTGTATTGGTGCGTGTTATTATATTGGAGCGCTTGAAGCGCGGTACGCGCCAGTAGCTCAGTTGGATAGAGTGTTTGGCTACGAACCAAAAGGTCGGGGGTTCGAGTCCCTTCTGGCGTACCAAAACCGCATTTGTCTTTTGACAAATGCGGTTTTTTCAAACAAAGTACACGGTATGCTGCTTATACGAAAGGCCTGTGTATTGGCGCCAAAGGGTTTCCCATCCGCCAAGGCGGACGAGAATCCCTTATCTGTAATTTTTATCTTGAATTGGGGCGATACCATGGAGCATCAGGGAACTGTACTGTTGGAAACGCCGCGGCTGATCCTGCGGCGGTTTTGTCCGGAGGACGCTCCGGCAGCCTACCGGAACTGGGCAAGCCGCGACGAGGTGACAAAGTTTCTCAGTTGGCCGACCCACAAAAGTCAGGCGACGACAGAAAAAATCATCCGAAGCTGGGTCAGCCGTTACGGTGACAAAAAGTATTATCAATGGGCCATTGTCCCAAAGGAAAACGGGGACGAACCGGTGGGAACCATCAGTGTGGTGGGCTTGAACGAGGATCTGAGTGTTGTGGACATCGGCTACTGCATCGGCAGCCCCTGGTGGCATCAGGGCATCACCGCTGAAGCCTTTTCCGTCCTGCTTCCCTTCTTCTTTGAAAAGGTGCGGGTCAAGCGCATCGAGGCCTGCCATGACCCCAACAACCCCAACTCCGGCAGGGTCATGACCAAATGCGGGCTGCGCTACGAGGGCACGCTGCGCCAGAGAGACCGGAACAATCAGGGCATTGTGGATGTGTCGATATACGGTCTTCTGGCAAAGGAATATTTCATATCCAAACGGAAATAGTCGCTGCCGCTTCCCTTTCTTCCGGGGGATTCTTTGCGCTTTATTATCCACCGGAAAATTCTGCATTGCAGAACACAATTTGATCATATCGTATTGACTTCACGTTATCCTCATTATAGAATAATGATGTCTTCCGGCCGTAGTTTCGGCATTTTGTCCTGAAATGGGTGTTGATTCTCCTATTTCGGGCAAAAAACCGCGAACGATGGCAAAGCCGACCTGTCTGACCCGGCAGGCCTTTTTGAAGATGTACATTATTTTTGGAGGAAACACCCATGAAGACCGTTGCACTTATTTTGGCGCTGTCTCTGGCTGTGTGCCTGCTGGCAGGCTGTACAGGCGGCGAAACTGCCGTCACCACCACCGAGACGCCCGCCACGACTGCCCCCGAAACTACCGCTCCCGTGGAAACCACCGCTGCGGCCGAACCTGTGGAGCTGATGGTCTTTGCTGCAGCTTCCATGACCGAGACCCTGACGCAGATTGCCGATCTGTACAAGCAGGTTGCGCCCAATGTCACGCTGGTGTTCAACTTTGACTCCTCCGGCACGCTCAAGACGCAGATCGAAGAAGGCGCCGACTGCGATGTGTTTGTTTCCGCAGCCCCCAAGCAGATGAACCAGCTTGACGCTGCCAGGGATGCCGACGGCGGCAATCCCGACGGTCTTGACTTCGTCCTGCAGGGCACCCGTATCGATCTGCTGGAGAATAAGGTGGCACTGGCTGTTCCCGAGGGCAACCCCGCCGGCATCAACTCCTATGATGACCTGATTGCCGGTCTGAAGGACGGCTCCGTTCTGCTGGCCATGGGCAACGCCGACGTTCCCGTAGGACAGTACACCCAGAAGATCCTCGCCTACTATGCGCTGAGCGAAGAAGATCTGGCTGCCGCCGGCTCCCTCACCTACGGCTCCAACGTCAAAGAAGTCACCACGCAGGTCAGCGAGGGCGCTGTGGACTGCGGCATCATCTACGCCACCGACGCTTTTTCAGCCGGTCTGACCGTGGTAGATACGGCCACCGCCGAGATGTGCGGTCAGGTCATCTATCCCGCGGCTGTTCTGAATATCACCAAGCAGGAAGAGGCAGCCAGAGCATTTCTGGAGTACCTCACCAGCGACGAAGCCAGCGCGGTCTTTGAAGCCGTGGGCTTCACGCCGCTTTCCTGAGTTCGGTTACTGAACTCAGACAGGCAGAGGCAGGCGGCGGATATGCCGCCCGCCTTTTGCGGTTATTTCCATGAAAGGCAGGCTATGCAATGGACTGGTTTCCCCTGTTAAATTCCCTGCGTATTGCGGGCATCAGCACCGTAATCATTTTCTTCGTTGGCATTTTTGCCGCCTATTATATTGCCAAAGCGCCCAGAATCCTCAAGGGGATCCTTGATGTGGTTCTGACCATGCCTCTGGTTCTGCCCCCTACGGTGGTTGGCTATCTTCTCCTGTGCATTTTGGGTCCCAAGCGGCCCTTGGGTGCATGGGTGCTTTCTGTTTTTGGGATCAAGCTCACCATGACCTGGTGGTCGGCCATTTTTGCCACCACGGTGGTGATCTTCCCCTTAATGTACCGCACGGCACGGGGCGCCTTTGAAGCCTTTGACGAGACGCTTGCCTATTCCGGCAAAACGCTGGGGCTGAGCAACACCTATATTTTCTGGCGTATCCGTATGCCGGCCTGCCGTCAGGGCATCCTGGCAGGCACGGTGCTGGCATTTGCCCGGGCGCTGGGCGAATACGGCGCCACCAGCATGATTGCCGGTTATACCCCCGGCAGAACCGCTACCATCTCCACCACGGTCTATCAGCTCTGGCGCACCAACGATGACGCGCTGGCATTCAAATGGGTCATGGTGAACATGGCCATTTCCGCCGTGGTGCTGCTGGCGGTCAATATGCTGGAAAAGAAGCAAAAATCGGGAAGGAGCGCATAACTATGGCTCTTTTCGTTGACATCGAGAAAAAACTGGGCAGCTTTCACCTGCAGGTAAAATTTGAGGCAGACGATTCCGTGCTGGCACTGCTGGGCGCTTCCGGCTGCGGCAAGAGCATAACCCTCAAGTGCATCGCCGGTATTGTGCGGCCGGATCGGGGCAGGATCGTTCTGGACGGACGCACCCTCTTTGACTCGGAAAAGCACATCAATCTGCCGCCTCAGAAGCGCCGGGTAGGCTATCTGTTTCAGCAGTATGCCCTGTTTCCCAATATGACCGTAGAGCCGAATATTGCCTGCGGCGTGCGAAAGAAAAAGGATAAGGCCGCAGCGGTGCAGGAGGTTCTGCGCCTGATGCATCTTCAGGCGCTGGGCAAGCTCCATCCCCACCAGCTTTCCGGCGGCCAGCAGCAGCGGGTAGCCTTGGCACGGATTTTGGTCAACGAGCCGGACGTCCTGCTGCTGGACGAGCCGTTTTCCGCGCTGGACAGCCACCTGCGCTTTCAGTTGGAACAGGAAGTGCGCCAGATCATCCACCGCTTCGGCAAGACCGTGCTGCTGGTGTCCCACGACCGGGACGAGGTATACCGGTTCTCCTCCAATATTGCCATTTTGAAAGACGGAAAACTGGATGCCATGGGGGCAAAACACGCCGTATTTGCCGAGCCAATGACCGTCAACGGCGCGGTTCTCACCGGGTGTAAAAACACCTCTCCGATCTGCCGTGTGGACGATACCCACGTCTTTGCGGAAAACTGGGGCGTTACTTTGAAGGTACCGGCCATTGCGCCGGATATGACCCACATCGGCATCCGTATGCACGACATTACCGTGGGCGACGGCGAAAACGCGCTGGACTGCGAGGTGGCGGAGCAGATTGAGAATCCCTTTTCCTTTACGGTCATGCTTCACCCCGTAGGAAGCAAAATGCCGGGCGTCATCGGCATGGAGCTGAGCAAAGCGGACTGGGAAGCCGTAGCTAGTGACCGGCTGACGGTCTGTCTGCCCCCACAGGCCATACTTTTGCTGAAGGACTAAAAAAATCCCGGGGCCGACCGGAAAACTCCGCCGCCACGGACAACAGAAAGACAGACGAAAGGAATCACGCTATGAAAAAAGTTGCAGTGGAAAATGCAGTGGGCTTGACGCTCTGCCACGACATCACCGCCATGCGCGACGGCTTCAAGGGAGCGGCGTTTCGGCGCGGCCATGTCATCACCGAGGAGGACATTCCCAAGCTGCTGGATCTGGGTAAGCGCACGGTATTTATCTGGGAGGACAACGCCGGCGAGATTCATGAGGAGGACTGCGCCCGCCGCATGGCGGCCATGGCGCCCGTGGACGGCGCTCATTACGAGGGTCCCTCCGAGGGCAAGGTGCTTCTGCTGGCAGACCGGCGCGGTATGTTCCGCGTGGACACGGAGCTGCTGCGCCAGATCAATACCATCGGAGACATTACCATCTCCACCCTGCCCGATCACTTCCCCGTGGAGCCGGGTATGCGCCTTGCCTCCATGCGCATCGTACCGCTGGTGACAAAGGAAGCGCAGATCCTTCAGGCGGAAGCACTCTGCAAGGAGCGCAGGCTCCTGAACCTGCTCCCCTACGGCCATAAAAAAGTGGGCGTGATCGTCACCGGCTCCGAAATCTACACCGGGCGGATTCAGGACAAGTTTGAGCCGGTGGTGCGCAGAAAGCTGGCCGCCTACCCCTCTGAAATTCAGGGCGTCACCATCTGTGACGATGATCTGGATATGATCGTGTCGGCGGCACAGACCTATCTGCAGGCAGGTGCGGATTTTCTGATCTTTACCGGCGGTATGTCCGTTGACCCGGACGATCTGACCCCCACGGCCATCCGCCGTCTTGGCGCGTCCATCGTCTCCCACGGCGTCCCGTCTCAGCCGGGAAACATGACCCTCGTGGCCTATTTGCAGGACACGCCCATTTTGGGCGTTCCCGGTGCGGCCATCAGTATGCCCACCACCATTTTCGACGTTCTGCTGCCCCAGGTTTTCACCGGGGTCAAGCTGACAAAGGACGATCTCATCCGTTTGGGCGACGGCGGCCTGTGCCAGTTCTGCAAGAGCTGCCATTTCCCCAACTGCACGTTTGGAAGGTACTGAGATGGAAGACCGCTTTGGACGCCGGATTACCTACCTGCGCCTGTCCGTGACGGAGCTTTGCAATCTGCGCTGCCGCTACTGTATGCCGGACGACGGCGTCTGCAAAAAGCGCCATGAGGACATGCTGACAGAGGAAGAAATGATTGCCGCAGTGGAAGCCGCAGCGTCTCTTGGAATCAGCAAGGTACGCATTACCGGCGGCGAACCTCTTGTGAAAAAGAACATCGTCTCCATCTGCCGCCGGACGGCCGCGGTAGAGGGCATCCGGGAGGTCTGTCTGACCACCAACGGCACCCTGCTGCCGGCTCTGGCTGCGCCTCTGCGTCAGGCCGGCGTGACGCGGGTGAATATCAGTCTTGACACGCTGGATGAGGAGAAATATACTTATATTACACGGCGCGGCACGTTACAGCAGGCTTTGGACGGAATCAGGGCTGCATTGGACGCCGGATTTGAAAAAGTCAAGATCAACACCGTCCTCATCGGCGGGTTCAACGACGATGAAATATTATCTCTGGCCGATTTGACCCGAAGTCTGCCGGTGGATGTGCGCTTTATTGAGCTTATGCCCATGTATGACAGCGGCGATTTTTCCGCTTCGGCTTTCCGAAGCTGCGACATGGTTCTGCAGGCATTGCCGGAGGCGGAACCTGCCCGATCGGACGGCGGTGTGGCGCGGCTCTACCACCTTCCCGGCGCATTGGGAAACATCGGCCTGATCCGTCCCATCAGTGAGCATTTCTGCGCCGCGTGCAACCGGCTGCGCCTGACTGCCGACGGAAAACTCAAGCCCTGTCTCCACTCCGGCGACGAATATTCCATCAAGGGTCTGTCCAAAGAGCAGATGGCGGAGCAAATGCGCGCGGCGATTCTGGCCAAACCGCAGTGGCATGAGCCGCTGTCCTACTGCACCCGCAGCCGCGCCCATCGGGATATGAACCAAATCGGCGGCTGAAGCCCGCCGGAGCAGCGCCCACAGGGCGGAAAGGAGTGTGCCGCCGCATGAAAAATGCAGAGGATTTTACGCATTTTAACCGGGAGGGACGGGCAAAAATGGTAAACGTCGGAGAAAAGGACGTCACCCACCGTACCGCTACCGCCCAGGTTTCCGTGCTGGTCAGCCGGGAGACCTTTGACCTCATTCGCACCGGCGGTATGAAAAAGGGCGACGTGCTCACGGTGGCGCAGATCGCAGGCGTCATGGGCGCAAAAAGAACGCCGGAGCTGATCCCCATGTGTCACCCCATCTCGATCAGCGGCGTCGATCTGCACCTTTCTCTGGATGAAGCCCGCCTTGCCGTGGATATCCGCGCCAGCGTGTCCTGCGAGGGCAGAACAGGCGTGGAAATGGAGGCCCTTACCGCCGCCTCCGTGGCAGCGCTGACGGTGTATGATATGTGCAAGGCCGTTCAGAAAGACATGGTCATCACGAATCTGCGCCTGCTGGAGAAGACCGGCGGCGTCCACGGAGATTTTCACAGGGAGGAATCGCTATGAGCTATATGGCGGCAGTGATTACAGTCAGCGATAAGGGCTTTCGCGGTGAGCGTACAGACACCAGCGGTCCGGCTTTGTGCGCCATGCTCCGGCAGGCGGGTTATGAAATTGCCTACACGGCGCTGGTGCCCGACGAGGTCGGGCAGATTCAGGCCGAACTGATTAAATGTGCCGATGAGATGAAGCTTCCCCTCGTACTCACCACCGGCGGCACGGGTTTTTCTCCCCGTGACGTGACGCCGGAGGCCACCCTTGCCGTGATCGACCGGGAAACCAGAGGAATCCCGGAAGCCATGCGGGCGGAGAGCCTGCGTATCACCCCCCGGGGCTGTCTTTCCCGCAGCGTGGCGGGAATTCGGGGCAGGACGTTGATCGTCAATCTGCCCGGCAGTGAAAAAGCGTCCAGAGAAAACCTGAACGCCGTTCTTTCCGCCATCGGCCACGGACTGGATATGCTCAGCTCCGGCGGTTCCGCCGACTGTGCCCCACCGGCAGAGCAGAAAACTGCTCCCCCCTCCATGGACACATGGCTCAAAGAGGCAAAGGCAGACCCCTCTGCCGGGAATGTGGGGATGTATCTGTTCCACAACGGCGTAGTCCGTCAGACGCCCAAAGCCCAGGTGCGGCAGGGCGCTGCGGCGCTCCCCGTCGTCCGCGCCATGGAGTTTTCCTACGACGCGGATAAAGTGGCGGCGGCTGTGGAGCAGACCTGCGCCATGGAGGGCGTGTACTATGTGCGTACCTGGCTCAACCGGGGCGTACTCAATGTGGGAGACGATATTATGTACGTCCTGGTGGGCGGCGACATCCGCCCCCATGTGGTGGACGCTCTGCAATTTCTGGTGGGAAAAATCAAATCGGACTGTGTGACTGAGACGGAGCTTTCTGACGCGCCCGTCTGAACAAACCGTCATTTACCGGAGCAGGCAAAGGCCTGCTCCGGTTTTTTCAGCCGGATACGGATTCTGTGTAAAAAAGGCAAAGATCGCTGTAGGGAATTGACAACGGGTGTGCAGCGTCCTATAACGGAAACGAAAAAGGGTGCTTTCGTTTCCGTATGCGAGAAAAGATTATTCAGGCATCCATTGAAAGCCTACGGCAGGAGGGTCTTCGCTTTTCCGTGGACACGCTGGCCGAAAAACTAAAAATATCAAAGCACAGCTTTTCCATTGCGCCGCCGTGGCCTGTGGAAAGCCGGTATCAAAGGGAAAGCTGCCGGCAATCCTCGGCTGGCTGATTGCAGGTATCGTTTTCGGCCCCGATCTTGCAGGTGTCGTCACCCAGGACGTGACCGACACTTTGTGGTATAAAATTCTGATCAAATTCTTTGAGTGCTTTGCCGGCGTCATGATCGGCCGGGAGATCATCGCTGTTGTCGTTGCAAAATTTGCCTTCAAGTGGGCGGGAGAGATTCAAAATTAGGGCTTTGCCGCAAAGAATACGGCGGTCTGACCCGCCGCAGATGTACGCCGGGTTGCCCCGGCTGAGGGAGGCCGGCCACTGGCCGGATCAGTTGCAGGTGCAGCCCGTTGCCTTTTGCACGGCGTCTTCCAGCTTGTCCGCCGCCTGCTGCGTCACTCGGCGAACCGCGCAGTTCTTCGGCAGCATCAATGCCACCGTCGCACCGGCCACCATGCCGGCGCCCAATGCCAAAACAAAGGTTTTCATCTGTCGTTTCACTCCTCTCGTGGCTAGTATGCCCGAAATTTGTCCGCTTGTTCTGTGAAAATAGAGGACATTTTTGAAAAAACTTGAAAAAACTCTGTCCTGTTTGGACATTTTCTGATATAATAAGTTCGTACCCTGTGCAAAGGATGTGTTTGTATGTCAGTCGATGTTTTACAGGCAAAGATCCGTAAGCTGAAAAACCCCTCCATGGTGGGACTTGACCCCACGCCGGAGGTGGTTCCGGAGCATCTGTTCAATGAAGCCTACGCCCAGTACGGCCCCACCCTGCGCGGCATTGCCGAGGCTTATCGCGCCTACTGCATGGGGCTTCTGGACGAGCTGACGGACGTGGTTCCGGCGGTAAAGATCCAAAGCGCCTGCTTTGAGGCTCTGGGCTACGAGGGCGTCAAAGTCATGCAGGAGCTGCTGTCCTACGCCAAAGAGCTGGACTACTATGTTCTGCTGGACAGCATGCGCGGCGATGTTGGCAACATTGCGGAAATCTACGCCAAAGCCATGTTCGGCCAGATCGAGGCCAGAGGCGAGATTTTCTGCCCCTACACCTGCGACGCCATTACGGTCAACGGTTATCTGGGCAGCGACGGGATCAAACCCTTCCTCCCCTATTTGCAGGACAACAGCCAAAAGAACATTTTCCTGCTGATCAAGACCTCCAACAAGTCCTCCCGGGAATTACAGGATCTCATTGCGGGCGATCGGGTAGTACACACGGCCATGGCAGACCTGGCCATGCGCTGGAGCAACGGCCTGTTCGGCAAAAACGGATACTCTGAGATCATCGCCGTGGTGGGCGCGACCCATCCCTATGATCTGCAGACTCTGCGTGCAAAATACGACCGGCTGTTTTTCATGGTTCCCGGCTACGGCGCCCAGGGCGGCACTGCCAAAAATGTGCAGCACGCCTTTGACATCTACGGCCACGGCGCCATTATTTCCGCCTCCCGGAGCATCATTGCGGCATGGAAAAAAGACGCGCAATCCGACGGACGCAACTACCGCGCCGCCGCAAGAGCCGCCGCCGAGAAAATGCGGGACGATATTCTGAAATTTGTAAGAGTGCAATAAAATGACACATATTTATGTTATCCGCCACGGAGAAGCCGAGGGAAACATCTACCGCAGAATCCACGGGCACTATAATTCCCTCATCACCAAAAACGGCTACCGGCAGATTGCCGCGCTGGAAAAGCGCTTCGAGAACGTACCGATCGACGCCGTATACGCCAGTGACCTGTTCCGTACCCGCGAGACGGCAAAGGCGCTGTATCTGCCCAAGCACCTGCCCCTGCACACAGATCCCCGCTTTCGGGAGGTCTATTTTGGCCGCTGGGAGGATCTGCCTTTTGGGCATCTGGAACACTTTGAGCTTCCCCAGATGCGTCTGTTTAACCACGACATCCCACGCTGGCATATCGTCGGAGCGGAGGACTACAAGGACTTTTACCGCCGCTTTACCGACGCGCTGACCGAAGTTGCCCGGCAAAATGACGGCAGGACCATTGCCGTCTTCACCCACGGCTGTGTCTCCGACTGGTCGTTCCGCGCCATGTTTGGTGACACCATGGAGGGCTGCGGTCACTGCGACAACACGGGCGTGAGCCTGCTTCAATACGACAACGGAACCTTCTCTTACCAGTTCCTGTACGACAATTCCCATCTGACAGACGAGATCTCCACCTTTGCCCACCAGCGCTGGTGGCGGGGAAAGCGGGACTTTAACCTGTGGTTCCGCCCGGCCACCGAGGCCGATGCCGCCCTCTATGACCCGGAATTTCTGCCCCGGCAGGGGCACGATACCCAGATCGCCATGCTCTCGGACAAGCCCGTTGGCTATCTGTCCATGAACGTACAGGATTCCCGGCCGGAGCTGTCGTGCCTTTACCTGATTCCGGAGCAGCGCCATATGCGCATGGGCGATCAGCTTTTGGGCTGCGGCGTCAGCGCCGCCAGAAACGCCGGCGGCAAGGCGCTGTATCTCACCGTCCCCGGCCAATGCTCGACCGCCCTGCGTTTTCTGGAGCGCCACGGCGCGGAAATCACCCAGGAGGCGGGTACGGCGTACTGCCGCCTCGCCATCGAAGTTCCCCCGGCACAGCTTTAAGCAATATGCAGCCGGCGCTTTTCCACGGAAAGCGCCGGCTTTTTGCGCAAAAAGCCCAGAGACTTCCCGGCGATTTAGAAAAAAATGGTTGAGAATGGCTTTTGTGTCTGTTATAATTGTATCAAATTGTGCTGCCGTGGCCGGAAACCGGCCATTTGACTGCATCTGCCGGTTCCGGCAGTCAGGAGGACTCCTATGGGAAACATCATAGAAATCGACCATCTCAGCAAGCGTTTCGGCGATGTGCAGGCCGTGTCGGATTTGAGCTTCCGGGTCAAAGAGGGCGAACTGTTTGCCTTTCTCGGCGTCAACGGCGCCGGCAAAAGCACCACCATCTCCATTCTCTGCGGCCAACTGGAAAAGGACGCTGGGCGCGTGTATATCGACGGCAAAAGCACCGAACAGGAACTGGATGCCGTAAAGCGCGAATTGGGCGTCGTTTTCCAGAATTCCGTTCTGGATATGACCCTGTCCGTCCGGGACAATCTGGAAAGCCGCGCCGCCCTGTACGGCATCCGGGGCGCCGCGTTTGAAGCCCGTTTGGCGGAGCTTTCCCGGCTTTTGGACTTCTCGACCATCTTAAAGCGCACGGTGGGCAAGCTCTCCGGCGGACAACGCCGCCGCATCGACATTGCCCGGGCGCTGCTGCACCGGCCGAAGATCCTGATTCTGGACGAACCTACCACCGGTTTGGATCCCCAGACGCGGAAGCTGCTGTGGGATGTGGTCACCGATCTGCGCAGGCAGGAAAACATGACCGTTTTTCTCACCACCCATTACATGGAAGAAGCTGCCGACGCCGATTATGTAGTAATCCTGGAACAGGGCAAGATCGCCGCAGAGGGCACGCCCCTGACGCTGAAAAATACGTATACCGGTGACTTTATTACCCTTTACGGCGTTTCTGAGGCGCAGGTTCGCGCCCTTGATGCTCCCTACGAGCCGCTGCGCGACGCCTATCGCATTGCTGTTCCGGACACGGCGGCTGCCACGGCCATGATCGTGCAGAGGCCGGAGCTGTTTCAGGATTATGAGATCACCAAGGGCAAAATGGACGACGTGTTTCTGGCCGTCACCGGCAAAAAGCTCAACGGGGGTGAAGAAAAATGACCGGTTTAGGCGCGCTTGTCAAGCGAAACTGCAAGCTGTTCTTCAAAGATAAGGGTATGTTTTTTACCTCCCTTATCACTCCAGCCATCTTGCTGGTTCTGTACGTCACCTTTCTGGGCAACGTCTACCGGGACAGCTTTCAATCGGCCATACCCGCCAGCTTTCCCGTAGCGGACAAGCTCATCAGCGCCACAGTGGGCGGCGAGCTGTTTTCGTCTCTGCTGGCGGTCTGCTGTGTCACGGTGGCTTTCTGCTCCAATCTTTTGATGGTGCAGGACAAAATCACCGGTGCCCGGCGCGATCTGACCATTGCACCGGTCAAAAGCAGCACGCTGGCACTCAGCTATTATCTGTCCACGCTGTTTTCCACCCTGCTGATCTGCCTGTTCGCCACGGGCGTTTGCCTCGGATATCTGGCTTATGTGGGATGGTATCTGACGGTCGGAGATGTGGCGGCGCTTCTGCTGGATGTGGTCTTGCTGGTGCTTTTCGGCACAGCTTTGTCCTCCTGCGTGAATTTTCCGCTGTCTACCAATGGGCAGGGATCGGCAGTAGGGACCATCGTCAGTGCCGGTTACGGCTTCATCTGCGGAGCCTATATGCCGATTTCCCAATTTTCCGACGGACTGCAAAAAATCATTTCCTTTCTGCCGGGTACTTACGGAACCAGTCTGCTGCGCAATCACGCGTTGCGGGGCGTCTTCGAGGAAATGGACAATCGTTTTCCCGACACCGTGGTGGAAGCCATCAAAGACAGTGTGGATTGCAACCTGTACTTCTTCGGCGATAAGGTGGAACTGAATACCATGTACATCATTCTGATTGCGTCCATCGCCATTGCGATCGGTCTGTACGTCGCGATGAACGTACTTCTCAAAAAGAAAAGATAAAACCAAAGTTTAAAATCATACAAATTGTATGGATTGCCGTAATGGTTCTGCTAATATGGTTGGGCCTTAACTTTTCGGGCGTAGGGGAGAAGCGGATCCGAAATGTGGAGAAAGATGGTTTTTTATGGATTTTTATCGTTTGAACAGCGCTCAATTGGCGACCTTTTTCTTGAAGGAAGGCGATCCAATTGAGGTGGAATCGGCCCGCAACTCCGGCAGACTAATGAAGTCTTGATTTTGGCAGTGCCGTCCGGGGTGCGGATGAGCACTTCCATTGCTCAAAACAGCGGCAGCATGATACAAACCCAAAAAACGTCCAATCGAAGAAGCTCCGTCGGAATGGCGTTGCGCCAAATTGGATATGGCCCACCGGACAATTGAATCGTGACGGGAATGATCGAAAATGAAGTATCCATTTCTGTTTTTTTGCGATTCGTCGAAAAACCGATGAAATCATTTGAAGAATATTTTAGCAAAGGAAGTGTAAAACACGGTGAAATTCAACAATCCATTGTTAGTCGTTTCGAACATGGAAAAATCCATTGCTTTTTACAAGGAAGTATTGGGCCTTCACAAGATTATGGATTTTGGCGCCAATGTCACACTGACCGGTGGCATATGCTTGCAAACACGCGAAACCTGGGCGGAATTCATTGGCGTGTCGCCCGATGAATTGGGCTGGTGCGGCAAAGTCAGCGAGTTGTATTTTGAAGAAGCCGACTTTGACGCTTTTACGGATAAACTGGAGAATATGGATAT
>JAQYBZ010000026.1 GCA_029003235.1 Bacillota bacterium | reverse complement strand
CAACCGCCCCAGCCCACGGAGCCTTCCAGCTCCGAGTCTGTGCCTACGGAGCCGACTCCCCTGAGCCCCGACGGGCGCGTGGGCTCGGACGCATGGGTACAGGGCGGCGCAAAAGAAATGCCCAACGGTGCGCGGACAGGGAGCGCAGCTTCCCTGTCCGGGCGCGGGCATACCCCGCTGTGGAGGCGCATGGTGGGCGCGTCTCAACTTTAACATCAGACGGGCGTATGTCCCGATATGAACTGCGGCATACGGTGCGCAGCCTGCACGCAGATAGAAATATGGTATAAAATACAGGAGATTTTCATATGTGGCTGACGGACGGATGGAAAGAATATGAAGTGCTGGACGCCTCCGGCGGAGAAAAGCTGGAGCGCTGGGGCAGTTATATCCTTGTCCGCCCGGATCCTCAGGTGATTTGGAATACTCCCAGACAGGACAAACGGTGGAACCGCTATGACGCCCGCTATTTCCGCTCCGATTCCGGCGGCGGCAAATGGTCCGCCCACCGTCTGCCCCAAAACTGGACGATCCGCTACAAAGATCTGACCTTCGGGCTGAAGGCCATGAACTTTAAGCACACGGGGGTCTTTCCGGAGCAGGGTGTCAACTGGGATTTTATCCGCCGGACGGTGGCGGAAGCGGGCAGATCCGTGCGGGTGCTGAACCTGTTTGCCTATACGGGCGGAGCGACGCTGGCCGCGGCGGCGGGAGGCGCGGAGGTCTGTCATGTGGACGCGGCCAAGGGCATGGTGGCCATGGCAAAGGAAAATGCCCGGCTTTCCGGCCTGCAGGAGGCGCCCATCCGCTGGATTGTGGACGACTGCGCCAAATTTGTTGAGCGGGAGATTCGCCGTGGCAGGCGCTACGATGCCGTGATTATGGACCCGCCCTCCTACGGACGCGGGCCGTCGGGGGAGATCTGGAAGCTGGAAAAGGATCTGTATCCCTTTGTGGAGCTGGTCTCCGGCGTTTTGTCCGATGACCCCCTGTTTGTACTGATTAATTCCTACACCACCGGCCTTGCGCCTTCTGTGGTGGGATATATTCTGGATTCCATCTTTACCGCACGCTACGGCGGCCGCTCGGAGTGTCAGGAGCTGGGACTGCCCGTGACCGATTCCGGGCTGGTGCTGCCCTGTGGCGCCACAGGCAGATGGATCCGCTGAGGAGAGACCCATGAAACAGGCAATTTGCACCCAACAGCTCACCTGCACCTATCCGGCGCAGGGAGAGCAGCTTTCACTGCCGGTGCTGGAGGATTTGAACCTGTCCATTGAAGAAGGTTCCTTTACCGCCGTCATCGGCCCCAACGGCTGCGGCAAGTCCACGCTGGCCAAGCATTTTAACGCGGTTTTGCTGCCGTCTGGAGGAAAGGTCTGGGTCTTCGGGCTGGACACCCAGGACGAAGCGACGCTGCTGCAGGTGCGCCAGACTGTGGGGATGGTGTTCCAGAACCCGGACAATCAGATCGTCTCCAATGTGGTGGAGGAGGATGTGGCCTTTGCCCCGGAGAATCTGGGCGTAGCGCCTGAGGAGATCCGCCGCCGGGTGGACGAAGCACTCAAGGCCGTGGATATGTACGAATACCGCCAGCACGCGCCCCATTTGCTCTCCGGCGGACAAAAGCAGCGTATCGCCATTGCCGGCGTGCTGGCCATGCAGCCCAGGTGCATTGTGCTGGACGAGCCTACGGCCATGCTGGATCCCCGGGGCAGGCAGGAAGTCATTTCCGCCATTCACCGGCTCAACCGGGAGCAGGGGATTACGGTGGTGCTCATCACCCACCATATGTCGGAGGTCATCGACGCCGACCGGGTGATTGTACTCCACAAGGGTGGAATTCTGGCCGACGGCACACCCAAACAGGTGCTGCCCCAGGTGGAGCTGCTGCGCAGCGCCGGACTGACGCCGCCGGAGACCACGCAGCTATTATACGAGTTAAATCAGGCAGGCTGGGATCTGCCTTTGGATGCCCTCAGTGTTGAGGACTGCGCGCAGGCACTCTATGATGAGATAGGGGCCTGACCAATCTTTCTGGAGGAAACGAATTTGCCGCCGATTATCGAGGTACAGAACCTCACGCACATCTACAGCGCGGGCACGCCCTTTGAGCGTACCGCCCTGAACAAAGTCAGTTTTTCCGCCCAGCAGGGAGAGTTTTTGGGCATTATCGGCCACACCGGCTCCGGCAAGTCCACGCTGATTCAGCATCTCAACGGACTGCTCAAGCCCAACGATGGCCGTGTGCTGTTTGCGGGCGAGGACATCTGGAAGGACAAAGCCTTTACAAGACAGGTCCGCCATCGGGTGGGTCTGGTGTTTCAGTACCCGGAGTATCAGCTCTTTGAGGAGACGGTCTACCGGGATATTGCCTTTGGCCCAAAGAATATGGGGCTTTCCGATGAGGAGATCGACAAACGGGTTCGCAGGGCGGCAGGCTTTGTGGGCATCAGCGACGAGCAGATGGAAAAATCTCCCTTCGAGCTGTCCGGCGGACAAAAGCGCCGGGTGGCCATTGCCGGCGTCATTGCCATGGAACCGGAGGTGCTGATTCTGGACGAGCCTGCGGCGGGACTGGACCCTGCCGGACGGGATGCCGTGCTGCAAAACATCCGCGCCTATCAGAAAGCCCAGAACGCCACCATCATCATGGTCAGCCATTCCATGGAGGAGGCGGCTGCGCTGGCCGACCGGCTGATCGTCATGAAGGACGGCTCCATCGACATGATTGGAACGCCGGAGGACGTATTTCGACAGGCAGACCGGATCACCGCCATGGGACTGGCTGTGCCCAAGGTGACTCAGGTGTTCCGCCGCCTGCGGGAGCTGGGACTGGACGTGCCGGAAAATGTCTATACGCTCCAGCAGGCCAAGGCCGCGCTGCTGTCTCTGAAGGGAGGCGGACGCCGTGCTTAAAGACATTACACTGGGGCAGTATTTCCCGGGAAATACAGTGGTACACCGGCTGGATCCCAGAACAAAACTGCTGCTGGTTATTATTTATATGGTGGCGCTGTTCACCGCCAAGTGGTTCGTGTCCTATGGACTGGTGCTGATCTTCCTGCTGACGGCGGCGTGGATCTCCCGGGTTCGCCCCTCGGCCATGCTCAAAGGGCTCAAACCCCTGCTGATCATTATTCTGCTTACCGGATTTCTCAATATTTTCTATACCACCGGGGGCACGCTGCTGGTGGAGTGGAAGTTTATCCACATCTACTCCAAGGGTCTGGAGACGGCGTTTTTCATGATCGCCCGTATCGTCATGCTCATTGCGGGCACGTTTCTGCTGACCTATACCACGTCTCCCATCGCTCTGACCGACGGACTGGAGCTTCTGCTCAGCCCCCTGAAAAAAATCAAGCTGCCGGTGCATGAGCTGTCCATGATGATGTGCATTGCCCTGCGCTTCATTCCAACTTTGATTGAGGAGACGGACAAGATCATCTCCGCCCAGAAAGCCAGAGGAGCGGACTTTGAAAGCGGGAATCTGCTGCGCCGTGCCAAGGCGCTGATTCCCATTCTGGTGCCCCTGTTTATCAGTGCCTTCCGCCGTGCCGACGAGCTGGCGGTGGCCATGGAGTGCCGCTGCTATCACGGCGGCGAGGGACGCACCCGCATGAAGCAGCTTCGCTTTGCCCCACGGGACGGGGTTGCCTTGGCACTGGGCGCCTTGCTGGTGGCGGCCGTCATCGTCCTGCGCAATCTGGGACTGTAGGAGACACGCCATGCGCAATATTGCATTATTGTTAAAATACGAGGGCTCGGCCTACCACGGCTGGCAGGTGCAGAAAAACGACGTCACCGTGGCCGAGACGCTGGAAAAGGCCGCCGCTGCCGTGGTGGGGCACAAGGTGCATATGACCGGCTGCGGCAGAACCGACGCCGGCGTCCACGCCAAAAAATATGTGGCCAACTTCCGCACCGATTCCCGAATCCCGACAGACCGGCTGCCCTATGCCCTCAATACCCATCTGCCCGAGGATATTGTGGTCACCAGCGCCTGGGAGGAGCATGAGGATTTTAACGCCATCGGCTCCTGCGTGCGCAAGGAGTATTCCTATCTGATCTACAACTCCCACATACGGGATCCGTTTTATGTAAACCGGGCGTGGTTTTACCCCAAGCATCTAAATGAAGCCGTCATGCAGGCGGCGGCGGATCGCTTTGTGGGGACCCACGACTTTGCCGCAGTGCGCTCTGTGGGGACAGATGTGAAATCCACAGTGCGCACGGTGTACTATTTCAATGTAGAGCGGCAGGGAGAGCTGATCACCTGCCGGGTGTGCGCCAACGGCTTTTTGTACAATATGGCACGCGCCATGGTGGGTACGGTGGTCTATGCTGCCGAAGGAAAGCTGAGCCCCCGTGACATCGACGGGATTCTGGAACGGGGCGACCGGACGGCGGCAGGCCCTACGGCGCCTCCCGGCGGCCTGTATATGACGAGCCTGTGGTACGATGACGGAAAGGCGGTATTCCATGTCTGACGAGGAAAAAATCATACCCGTTGGCGCCCAAAGCAGGAGCAGACCGCCATTGCGCGGCTGGAGACTGGCTGTTTTCATCGCCGTCTTTCTCGTGGTACTGCTTATTGCCTGTCTGGTGGCATTTCCCCAGTGGTTCAATTTAGATCGGGTGCAGCGGTATTTCCGTTATCTGGGCAAATCAGACGACGGGTATTCCATATCCTTTGAGGCAAACAGCACCAACGCCTATGCGGCCTTTGGCAGCAACCTTGCCGTGGGCACCGAGGGCGGCCTGTATCTGTACGATCTGAATGGCCAGCAGCAGGCCATGGTGCAGGGCTCCCTGCCCAATCCCACGGTCTGCACCTCCAAAGAACTTGCCCTCTGCTACGGCACCGGCAACAGCTATCTGGCCACTGTGAGCAAAAGCGGAAAGACTGTTTTATCCAGGACCGTGAGCGGCACGCTGCTGGATGCCGATCTGTCCGATGACGGCTGGATCTGCTACGCTGCCGCCGAAAGCGGCTACAAGTCGGTGGTTACGGTGCTGGACGACGGACAGAACGAGACCTATAAATGGTATTCCTCCACCCGATATATCTCCAACTGCGCCGTCTGTCAGGGCGGCGGGTATCTGGCGGTTGTGGGACTGGGCGAGGAAAACGGCGCGTTCCGCAGCACGCTGACTGTGCTCAAAACGGACAGTGAAGAGCCGGTGGGGGAGGCAGATCTGGGAAATCAGATGATCTACGACCTGCAGTTTCTGGGCAAGGACAGGATCTGCGCCATTGGGCAGGATCAAATTCTGTTTCTCAACTGTCAGGGAGAGGTCAGCGCAGAGTACCCACTGGACAACGTCTATCTGTCGGCCTACGGCTTCAGCCGGGACGGCTATGTGGTGCTGGCGATCAACGCGGCCAAGGCAGGAAACAAATTTTCCCTGGTCACGCTGGATGCCGACGGCAGCCAGATTGCCGAGCTGTATCTGGGCAGAGAGGTGCGCTGCCTGTCCGTGTGCGACGGCTACACGGGGGTGCTTACCGACGAGAGCCTGACAGTCTACAGCAAAAATCTGGAGGCTTACGCCCAAACCTCGGAGCTGGGGACGACCAACCAGATCCTGATGCGTTATGACGGTACGGTTTTTCGCATCGGCAGCGGACAGGCTGACCTGTATATCCCATAGCTTCCGTGAAATGTCATTTGCAACTGCACCGCACATATGATAAAGTATTCGGTGCAAAGACCCCTTCGGAAAGGAGATTACCATGCATTCTACCCTGTGTTCCCGCTGCAAGAAAAACGTTGCAGTGATCTTTATTACGAAAATCGAAAACGGCGTCAGTACCAACGAGGGGCTGTGCCTGAAATGCGCTAAGGAGCTGGGCATCAAGCAGGTCGACGATATGGTCAGACAGATGGGCATATCCGACGAAGACTTAGACAGCATCAGCGGCGAAATGACCTCCATGATGGGGGGCGTGGACGGCGACGAGGGTGACGACGATGAGATTGAAAGTCAGACGGCGACCTTCCCGTTTTTGAATAAACTCTTTGGGGGCATGTCCAAGGAAAACCTGCCGGCAAAGCAGCCGGAAAAGGAGAACCGGAGCAAAAATCCCCCTCCGGCGGGAGCGCCCCACAAGAAAAGACATAAATTCCTCGACACCTACTGCCTGAATCTGACCCAGAAGGCGCGCAGCGGCGGCCTTGACCG
Organism: Bacillota bacterium; assembly: GCA_029003235.1. GTDB lineage: Bacteria > Bacillota > Clostridia > Oscillospirales > Oscillospiraceae > JAFRPC01. The sequence goes on along the minus strand of JAQYBZ010000026.1, from coordinate 11,532 downwards.
GGTCATTGGCCGGGAGGAGGAGACGGAGCGGGTCATTCAGATCCTCAACCGCCGCCAGAAAAACAATCCCTGCCTCATTGGCGAACCGGGCGTGGGCAAGACGGCCATTGCCGAGGGTCTGGCGCAGAAAATCGTGGCCGGAGAAGTACCCTATAAGCTGCGGGACAAAGAGGTCTGCCTGCTGGACATGACGGCCATGGTGGCCGGCACCCAGTTCCGCGGCCAGTTTGAAAGCCGCATGAAGAGCCTGATTGGGGAGATCAAGGCCTGCGGCAACATCATTCTGGTGATCGACGAGGTACACAATCTGGTGGGCGCCGGGGACGCCGAAGGCTCCATGAACGCCGCCAATATCCTCAAGCCCGCCCTGTCCCGGGGCGAAGTGCAGGTCATCGGTGCCACGACCTTTAAGGAATACCGGAAATACATTGAAAAGGACTCTGCACTGGAGCGTCGCTTCCAGCCTGTCACGGTGGCGGAACCCACCATCGAGCAGTCCATTGAGATTCTCAAGGGGATTTCCGGCTATTACGAAAAATTCCACGGCGTACAGGTTCCACCGGAGATTGCCCGGCAGGCGGTGCTCCTCTCCGAGCGCTATATCACCGACCGTTTTCTGCCGGACAAGGCCATCGACCTGCTGGATGAGGCCTGCTCCGACGAGAACCTGCGCAACAAGACCATCAACGAGCTGGCTGCCGCCAGAAAAGACCGGGACGATTTGAATCTGGAGCTGAAAATGCTCACCGAGGACACGGAAAACAGCGACGAAGCCCGGTTCCAGCGCATTGCGGAACTGAAAAGCAAGCTGTGTCAGGTAGAACTGAAGATCTCCGAATTGGAAAAAGAGCCGGCGCCCCGGCTTACTATTGAGAATCTTGCCCGGATCATCGAGCTGTGGACAAAGATCCCGGCCAGCAAGATTCAGGCGCAGGAATACGAGCAGCTCCGCCATTTGGAGCAGCGGCTGAAGGAGTATATTGTGGGGCAGGACGAGGCTATTTCCGCCATCGCTTCCGCCATCCGCAGACACCGCGCGGGGATCTCTCCCAAGCACCGTCCGGCCTCCTTCATCTTTGTGGGCTCTACCGGCGTGGGCAAGACCGAGCTGGTCAAGCGGCTGGCTGAGGATATGTTTGAGTCTGTGGAATCTCTGATCCGGCTGGATATGTCCGAGTATATGGAGAAATTCTCCGTTTCCAAGATCATCGGCTCGCCTCCCGGCTATGTGGGCTACGACGAAGCCGGCCAGCTCACGGAAAAGATTCGCCGCAGACCCTATGCCGTGGTTTTATTTGACGAGATCGAAAAGGCGCACCCGGATGTGCTGAACATCCTGCTGCAGATTCTGGACGACGGCCGTATCACCGACGCCCAGGGGCGGCTGGTAAATTTTGAAAACACCATCATCATCATGACCTCCAATGCCGGTTCCGACCGGCAGGACGGGGCGGTGGGCTTTGGCAAGAGCGTCACCGAACAGACAAAAGAAAAGGCCATGAAGGCGCTGCGGGAATTCCTGCGGCCGGAGTTTATCAACCGGGTGGACGATGTGATCTGCTTCAACAAGCTGACGGAGGAGAATTTCCGCAGCATCGCCCAAATCATGCTCAAGGAGCTGCAGTCGTCTCTGGACGACCGGGGCATCCGGCTGGAGTGGGAGGACTCGGTGTGCGACTATCTGACCGGAAAGGCCTATTCTCTCACCTACGGCGCCAGAAATCTGCGACGCACCATTGAAAAGGATATTGAAGACCCCATCGCGGAAAAGATCATCGACAGCTATGAAACGCCCATCAGCCAGATTCGGCTGTCGGTGGAGGATGACAGCATCGCGGTGAAGAGCCTGTGACGGTACCCAAAACTGCTGTAGAAGAAATTCTACAGCAGTTTCTTGATATTCAGAAATTATTTATTGACAAACGATAAAAATGGAACGATACTATCTTTAGAAATATTTGGGAGGGATTTCTTTGAAAAAAGGAACTGCTGTCGCGCTTTCCGCTGCGACAGCGCTGTGTCTGGCGACGCTTGTGCCCTTGCTGTTCTTTGCGCCGCAGTTGACACACTGGTATGTGTCCCTGCGGGGTATGCAGCAGCGCTTTTACACCGTCATCCTGACCGCCTTTTATGTCTGCGCCGCCCCCGCAGCCGTGGCGCTGTTCTGCCTTTTGGGGATTTTACAGAATATCCGGCGGGAGCAGGCATTTGCCAGAATCAACAGTGTACGCATGGCCATCGTGTCCTGGTGCTGTATGGCGGTGGCGGTCGTCACCTGCGTGGCGGGCTTCACCTATATGCCCTTCTTCCTTGTTGCGGCTGCCATGGTATTTATCTTTCTCATCGTCCGGGTGGTGCGGGGCTGTTTCGTGGCGGCGACGGCGCTGAAGGAAGAAAACAGCCTGACCATATAGGAGATTGACGATATGCCAATTATTGTAAACCTTGATGTCATGCTGGCACGGCGCAAAATGTCCTCCGGAGAACTGGCGGAGAAAATCGGCATCACCCAGGCCAATCTGTCTATTCTGAAAACCGGCAAGGCCAGAGCGGTGCGCTTTTCCACGCTGGATGCCATTTGCCGGGCGCTGGACTGCCAGCCGGGAGATATTCTGGAATATCGAAAGGAGCGGGACGATGGAACAGGAGAACCGTAACAATTATTACGCTCCTGCCGACAGTCAGTCCATGGCCGTCATCCGGCGGCCGGAGTATCTGGTGGGCGACCGGCGGGATCTGATCTTTGGCGTGATTCTGGCAGTGTTGGCGGTACTGTTTGTCAACTGCTGGCTGTGGCACGGATTGGCGGCGGGCGCAGGACTTCTTGCGGCAGCGCTGTTTTTTACGGGAATCTGCTATCTGTGGAAGAGCCGCAAGGGGCTGTCTGCCTACGGCTGCGTGTGCGCGGCGCTGTTTGTGGCGGCTGCCGTGAGTCTGGCCTTTTCCGACGACGGGCAGAGTAAAGATATGACCCTGCTGCTCATGGCGGTGCTGTGTGTGACGGTTTTGATGGAGCTGATGGATCTGCGCCGGTACAGCGCCGGCACCTACCGATCGGTGGCCGACGGCGTCGAGGTGGCCTTTGCCATGAGTTTCGGCGGACTGCCCCGTGGCGTTTACGCCCTGTTTCACACCGGAGAAGAGGACGGGACAAAGAGAAAACGCAGAATCGGAAGCGTTTTGCTGGGCGTTTTGTGTGCGGTTCCGGCGCTGCTGGTGGTGCTGCCCCTGCTGGCATCCTCGGATGCTGCTTTTTCCGGCCTGCTGGATAAGCTGGCGGCAGACTGGCTGGGGGAGGCCGCGGGCTCCCTGCTGCTGGGACTGTTTTTCTTCCTGCTGGTGTTCAGCCTGCTCTTTACGGCGAGAACGGAGAGCAGGGAGAAAAAGCAGCAGACAGAGGGAAACGGCGTATCCACGGCGGCTGTTTGCGCCTTCCTGAGCGCCATTTCCTTCGTTTATGTGCTGTATCTGCTGTCCCAGCTTGCCTACTTCTTCAGCGCTTTCAGCGGCATCCTGCCCCAGGACTATACGGTCTCCGCCTATGCCCGGCGAGGATTTTTTGAGATGAGCGCCGTATGCGCCATCAATCTGCTGCTGGTGGGCATTGCCCTCATTGCCAGCAAAAAGAAAGACGGCAAAGCCGCCTTGTGCGTCCGCCTGCTGTCGTTGTTCCTGTGCCTGTTTTCCCTGCTGCTGGTGGCCACAGCGCTGTCTAAAATGGGGCTGTATGTCCACCGCTATGGCATGACCCGCCTGCGTATCCTCACCAGCGTGTTTATGGTCTTTCTGGCCGTGGTATTTGTGGCGGTGGGGCTGCGGCTGTTTGTGCGGCGGGTGCCCTATATGAAGGTCGCCGTCCTGACTGCGGGCGTGCTGACGGTAGCCATGTCTTTTGCCAACGTAGACCGCGTGGTGGCGGCCTATAACGTGGACGCCTATCAGACGGGAAAGCTGGATACCATTGATATGGATACCCTGTCGGAGCTGTCCGATGCCGCCGTACCCTATCTGCTGGAGCTGACCGGGGACGGCAACGCCCAAGTACAGCAGCAGGCGAGAAGGATTCTCTTTGCGCGGCTGGAGGAGGAATTTGAGGTGACGCAAACTGTGGACGGCCAACTGGAAATCAGGGATACGGGCTATGATCTGCGGAAGTTTGATACGGTCACTTACCGGGCGCGGCAGCTCCTGCTGGAAAACTGGCAGAAGTTTGCACCCCAGACCAACCCGGCCTGAGCTGGCGCGGAAATATGGCAAAGCCGGAACGGGGATGATACCGTTCCGGCTTGCTGCGTCTTATTTCATAAACAGAAACAAAGCGATGGCGATGAGCAGGCACAGAGAATCCTCCTGCTCGTCAAACAGAACCAGCAGCAGGATCAGCAGGGTCAGCAGATCGCCTGTGTCCATCCCCTCAGGCAGCAGCCTGCCGAAAAGCTCCGGCAGAGGGCGGGAGAAGCAGGGCTTCTCCGGTGGCGGGCAGGGGGGCGCGCAGCCGCCGTCTCCCCGTTGGGGTTCCGGTCTGCCGCACTCCGGGCGCGCATCCTGCCGCCCACAGCCGGCTCCGGGAGGATCCGGCTTGCAGGCAGACGGCCTCGGTGGTTCCGGCCTACGGGGCGCCCCGCCCCGCGGTTCCTGCTTTTGCTGCTGCGGTCTTGTATCTACCGGGCGCTTTTCATAGCAGCCCTTGGCGTTGGGTGCATATCTGCTATACATAGCGTCGCCTCACAGTTCCGATTTGTCTTCCAGATTGCGCAGGGCATAGCTTGCAATATGGGAGAGCTTTGCGATTTCTGCAGCCCGATCCATGCGGGCGCTGCGTTCGGGGGAGACGAAGGGTTTCAACGCCTGAAACAACGCCGCTTCCTTCCCCCCGGAGCGGTTGGCCTCGGACAGAAATCCCATCATCCGGCGCATGGTGGCCTCGTCGGGCATCTGCGTCGGCTGGGCAGACGGCTGAGGCGCATCCTGATCAGGCATGGACGCGCCCAGGCCTTTGGCCAGGGACAGGATCTGCGACATACTGTCCGGGTCGGACAATAATTGATTGATTTTTTCCGAAAGATCTTCCATAGAATTACGCCCCTGTGCCGCCCAGCTTTTCCAGCAGAGCAGAGCCCTCCTTTGATTTCATCAGCGGCTGAAGGAACTGCTGAGCCTTGCTGTAATCTCCGCCCTTAATGGCGGCGGCAGCCTTTCCCAGCGCCGACTTGTCACTTTGCAGCAGCAGCAGAAGCTGCCGCCCTTCCGGACTGGTCAACAGCTTTTGAATATCCTCCTGCCGGTAGGGAATGCCGCCGGGTTGGGATTTTTTTCCCTTGCCTGTCTCCATAATGATTGCCTCCAGTTCAAAAGTCTGCTATAATAGCTTATGAAAACAGTGCGCAATGGGTGAGTGTATGAAGCTGATCGTCTTTTCCGATTCCCACGGCACAATGGAATATATGCGCGCTGCGGTGCAAAAAGAACGGCCGGACTATATCCTCCATCTGGGAGATCATGACCGGGACGCCGAGCGCCTGCGTTGGGACTTCCCCGCCATTCCGCTGCTGGCTGTGCGGGGAAACTGCGACCCCGGCTCCGACACGCCGGAAAAGCGGGTGCTTACCTTGGAGAACTGCCGTTTCTATCTATGCCACGGCCACCGGCTGGGGGTCAAGAGCGGCCTTCTGCGTGCCGTGCTGGCGGCGCGGGAGGCGGAGGCTGATTTTCTGCTTTTCGGCCACACCCATGTGCCATATTATGATGAAACCGCAGGCTTGCGGATCCTGAATCCGGGCGCCTGCGGTGAGAACGGGCGAAGCTACGGCCTCATTACGCTGGGCAGAGACACGGTGGATGCGGCTCTACGAAAAATTGACGTTGGGGGAGAATAATCCATGATTCTGGCAATCGACATCGGCAACAGCAACATCACCCTTGGCTGTATCGACAATGACCGCATTCTCTTTGAGGCGCGCATGGCCACAGACCTGATTAAGACCTCCGACCAGTATTGCGCGGAGCTGAAAAACATGCTGGAGCTGTTCAGAACGAACATTTCCCAGATCGAGGGCACCATTATTTCTTCCGTGGTGCCGCCGGTGCTCAACTCCGTCCGCACGGCCATTGCCAAGCTGCTGGGAGAGAGGCGCTGCCTGATTGTGGGGCCGGGGCTGAAAACCGGTCTGGACATCCGCATTGACAATCCGGCGCAGGTGGGCAGCGATCTGATCGTGGCCGCAGTGGCGGGCATCCGGGAATACGGCGCACCCCTGATCATCATTGACATGGGCACGGCTACCACCATGTTTGTCATCGACCGCAGCGGAAGCTGCATCGGTGGCTGCATCTGCCCCGGCGTGAAGATTTCACTGGAGGCGCTGACCGAGCGCACTGCCCAGCTTCCGGGCATCAGTCTGGACAGCCCCAGGCGGATCATCGGCCGCAATACCGTGGATAGTATGCGCAGCGGCGTCATGGCGGGCACCGCCTCTATGCTGGACGGCATGATCGAACGCATGGAGCAGGAGCTGGGCTACCCGGCCAAGGTGGTAGCCACCGGTGGGATTGCTAAGTTTATCACGCCTCTGTGCCGCAGAAACATCATTTTAGACCCGGATATGCTCCTTAAGGGGCTGAATATCCTCTACAAAAACAACGTCAAAGCTGACCGGCTCAGATCAGTGTGAGCGTCACGATCAGTCCCAGCAGAAAACATACGCCGATGCCCACGGTGACAAGACTCTCCACGGCGGTGCTCACAAAGGGCAGAAGCTCCCGGGCTTTCTGCACCGGGCGTTTTTCCTCCACCGCCTGCACAGAGGGGAGATAGGGCGTCAGTTCAATGATTTTTTGCATCATGATTCCCTCCAATCGGTTTTTACACCCGGATTATACCGCTAATAATGTCCCTTAAATCGTACAGGAGGATGTTTATGAAAGAATTCTATATGGAGTCCCACGGGAAGGGAAAGATCGCCTGCCATGTCTGGGAGCCGGAAGGGCAGCCCAGAGGCGTGGTGCAGTTGGTACACGGTATTGCCGAATATGTGCAGCGCTATGACCATCTGGCGCGGTTCTTAAACAGCAAAGGCTATGTGGTGGTGGGAGAAGACCATATGGGGCACGGCGGCTCCATTTCCACCGAGACGCCCCAGGGCTGTTTCTGCGGTGGCTGGCTGGCGGCGGTGGACGACACCTACGCCCTGATGGAAAAGACCCGGGGGGAGTATCCCCAACTGCCGTACTTTATTTATGGCCACAGCATGGGCTCGTTTATGACCCGGACGCTGCTGTACCGCTACCCGGAGGCCGGGCTCAGCGCCGCCATTTTGTGCGGTACCGGCTGGCAGCCCGGGATTGTGCTGAAGGTCGGGCGGCTGCTGTGCAGGCTGGAAGCCAAAAAGCACGGCAGGCAGTCGGTCAGTCCGCTCATTGGCCAGCTTATGTTCTGCGGTTACAACAAGCACTTTACACCCCACCGCACGGATTACGACTGGATCAGCTCTGATGCCCGGGAAGTGGACAAATACTGCGCCGACCCGCTGGCGGGCTTTGACGCCTCCATCGGTCTGGCCGAAGATATGCTCGGCGGGATGCAGATGAATGAAAATCCCAAAAATCTGGCGAAAATGCCCAAGGCGCTGCCGGTGCTGTTCATCAGCGGCGACTGCGACCCCGTGGGCGGTATGGGCAAAGGGGTAAAGAAAACGGCGGCTGCTTTCCGCAAGGCGGGAATGGAGCAGGTGACCGTGAAGCTCTATCCCGGCGGCCGCCATGAAATCCATAACGAGACCAACCGGGACGAGGTGTTTGCCGACGCCGTGAAATTCTTTGATTCCCACTGTCCGTCCTTTAGACGGAAAGAAGAGGCCAAAGTGAGGTAAAAGTCCAATTTAAGGGACAGAATACAGGGTATCATAGGTTCAGAAACCGAAAGGGGCTGAGCTTATGTGCTATACCATAAAAAATGTGAGAGGCCATTACGAGGTGTTTGATGGAGCGGGGAGATTTTTGTTCTCCGCCGACACCAGAGCCGAGGCTTTGGAAGAACTGGAGAATTGATTTGCAGAATTACAAATTGCTCCTTGCCTACGACGGCTCCCGGTACGCGGGCTGGCAGCGGCTGGCAAGGACGGAGCAGACCGTGCAGGGCAAGGTGGAGACGGCACTGAGCCGTCTTACGGGGCAGGCGGTGCAGATTTGCGGCAGCGGCCGGACGGACGCGGGCGTCCATGCGGAGGGGCAGGTGGCCTCGTTCCGGCTGGAGACGGCCGTGGACTGCGGAGTGCTGCTGGAGCAGCTTCGGCGGTATCTGCCCGAGGACATCGGCGCGCTGGCGCTGGAGCCTGCACCGGAGCGGTTTCACGCCCGGCTGAGCGCCCGGCGCAAGACCTACCGCTACCGCATCTGGAACAGCTCGCTGCCCTGTGTGTTCGAGCGAAAATACGTCTATCCCGTTCCTCAGCCGCTGGACGCCGGACTTATGGAGCAGGCAGCCCGGCAGCTTTTGGGAACCCACGACTTCGCGGCTTTCTGCACCCGCCGCAGCGAGAAAAAATCCACCGTGCGCACGCTGGAGCAGGTGCGGGTGGAGCAGACTGGACAAGAGCTGCGTCTGTATTACACGGCAGATGGCTTTTTGTACAATATGGCGCGGATCCTTACGGGGACGCTCATTGAGATCGGAGACGGCCGGCGGCCGCCGCAGACGATGGGCGTGGTACTGGAATCCCGGCGCAGGGAGCTGGCGGGCTATACCGCTCCGGCCAAAGGGCTGTGTCTCATGGAGGTGGAATACTAGATGAACATTCAGATTTTCGGCACGTCCAAGTGCTTTGACACCAAAAAAGCGGAGCGCTGGTTCAAGGAGCGGCGGATCCCCTATCAGAGCGTGGATCTGAAACGCTACGGCCTGTCCGGACGGGAATTTGACGGCGTCCTGCGGGCGGCAGGGGGCATTGACAAGCTGATCAACTGGCAGGCAAAGGATGAGACGGTGGATCTGCTGCGCTATATGGACGACCCCGCAGCCAAAGAGGACAAGGTGTTTGAAAACCAGCGCCTTATGCGAACCCCGGTGGTGCGCAACGGAAAACAGGCCACCGTGGGCTACTGCCCGGAGGTCTGGGCAACTTGGAAATAGAAAGGGGAACGTCATGATCAATCCGGCAAAGCTGTTAAAGCTCAAAGGCTATTGGGAGCAATTCGCCCAGCGCCATCCCAAATTTGTGCGCTATTTACAGGTGGTGGCCGAGGGCTATATTCAGGCCGATTCCGTACTGGATGTAACGGTAAAGGACGCCTCCGGCAGAGAGCTGCACTCCAATGTGCGGATCACCCAGGAGGATATGGAGCTGATTTCCAGCCTGAAGGAAATGCTTCAAAGCAAATAGGTAAACAACGCCCCGGCAGCGGAAACCGTACCGCTGCCGGGGCGTTGCCTGTGCTATGGGGTTCAGTTACCGTCCAACTGATAGTCTATCTCCGGTTCGCGGGTGGCCTTGGAGCCGGTATAGGTCTTCAGCAGGTCGGTAATGGCGCTTTCAAACTTGCCGATGTAGCCGCTGCGGAGGAATTGCTCGTGGCTGTAGACGCCGCCGGGCAGTTCAAACAGGCAGGCGTCATAGTCCAGATTGAAGGCGCAATAGGAGGCAAAGTAGCCGCTGGCGCCGTAGAGGGAGGCGTAGGAATTGCCCGGGAAGTACTTGAGGAAAGCACTGTACAGGGCGCCCTTTCCGGAACTGGGGATGATCTGGCTGAACCAGCCGTGGGTGTCGATACAGATGTTGTGGCCGGTGCCCTTGACCTTCTGAACAAACTCGGCCAGCGCCTGTGCCTCCACGCATTTCATGGGACCGCTGCCGTTATAGTTCCGTTGGCTGGAGTACAGCTTGAAGTTGTAGGGGAAGCAACGGTTCATGTCAATGCCCGTCTTGCCGTCGCCGTAGACCAGTTTGCCGCTGCCGTTGATGTAGTAGGTGGTGCAGCGCCCGGGGCCGTTGTTGGTGTTGCCGTCATACAGGCCGTCGGGGTTGACACAGCGCAGGATGTAAACCGTCCAGTTGTTCTCCGTGACCAGAGACAGGTCACTTTTGAGCAGCTCATACAGGTGGTCTGCCAGATACACCAGCTCCTTGCCGTCCCGGCTGAAGTTGTCCTCAAAGCCGTGCATGGCGAAGGTCAGTACCATAACGTTTTCACCGCTGCCGATCTGATAGTATTCCAGCGGGTGCTTCCCGGAGCCGCTGGTGCCGTAGGTCAGCTTGCGGACTACGGCGGTCTCCAGAGTAAAGGTCTGGCGGTAGGAGGGAAGCACCAGCTTGGTCAGCATGGTGGCAAGCTCTGCCCTTGTGATATTGCTGTCGGCGTGTACCGTGCCGTACTCGTCCGAACCGCGCAGAATCCCCGCCCGATAGAAGCAGATTACCGCCGTCCAGTAGGGGGAATTGCCGTTGAGATCCGGCAGCGTATTCACATCGTTGCGCGGGCTGTATTCCTTGGGCGGCAGGCTTCTGTACAAAAACTGAACCACCTCGCCCCGGGTAGCGGGACGTTCATAATTGCTGTAGTCCGTGGTGAGAATGCCCAGATCTTTGGCAGTGGAGACAATGTTGGCGTACCATTTATCCGTGCCGGTTTCCGGCATGGGCATACCGTAATAGGTGGTGCATACCCGCACAGCGGCGGTAAGAGCCTCGGCCAGACTTAGATTGGACTCCGGGCAGTAGGTGCCGTCGCCCATACCCTTGACAATGCCCAGCTGCTCCTGCATGGCCACATAGGAGTAGTACCAGCTGCCTTTGGCCACGTCCGTAAAGGAGCAGACAGGGTCTTCTGCGGACACGGCAAATACGTCCATGCTGCCGCTGGGCAGGGTGACGCCGGTACGCAGCTCCGGCTGCACCAGAGCACAGAGCATTTTGGCGTATTCCGCCCGGGTGACGCTGTCGCCGGGACAGAAGGTGCCGAACCGGTCGCTGCCGGCCAGAATCCCGGCGCGGTACAGCGCCAGAATTTCGTCGTAGTAGGGATTTGTCCCGTCCACGTCCGGCAGGCCGTCCACGCTGCTGATCTGTGCCAGCTCGCTGGCGGGCAGAGCGTGGTACAGAACGGCGGCGGCGTAGTCCCGTCTGGCGGGAGCGGTATAGTCTTCCGGCTCTGCCGGAAGCAGGCCGTAGCTCCGGGCAAGGCGCACATAGGGGGCATACCATGTCTCGCCCGGCTGGGCGGTCTTGTCGGTGGTAAGACCGAAGTAGGCTTCATGCACACGAACGGCCAGCGTCAGGGTTTCCGCCGCGGAAATGCCGGACTGAGGCGCAAACTTTCCGTTGCCCTCCCCGGCCATCAGCCCCAGAGTCTGTCCATAGGCCACATAGGGATAAAACCAGTCGGTTTTCTGAACGTCTGTAAAGGTACAGACCGCTTCGGTCTGTAAAATAAAAGCCTCCATGCCGGGCGCCTGCTGCGGCGGTTCCTCGGCGCAGACGCCCACGTTCAAAAGACAGGCACAGGCCAGAATCAGACATAACCAGCGTTTCAACAACAAAC
>JAQYBZ010000025.1 GCA_029003235.1 Bacillota bacterium | reverse complement strand
GAGATACATGAAATGCCCGGAATGCGGAAAACGCAGCTGGCAGAAGAAAGTGCTGACAAAAGAAGAATGAGACAGACCAAGGCTCCTCACTACTGATTAAGTTCAGTGGCGAGGAGTCTTTTTATGCCTCGATATCGATTGAGATCCCGGACTTGAATTCCACGGTGAAGTGGTCGGCGAAAACGGTGATTTTCTCGATAGTCGTGTACACGGTCTGTGACAGAGCCGCAGACAGGACAGGTATGCTTTTTTCGGGAAAGCTCGATATAAATGTGGAATTCTTCAAAAATATTCTCCACATTCGTGATAATTACGTCTTCCAAATTCAGAAGCTTTGCGGTATAACTTTGATTAAGCGTAGAGATTTCTCCTTTAGGATAGTTGTAGGGGTACATTTATTGTAAAGGATTATACCTCTATGCTCAACTTATAGATATAGCTTTGGGGCCAGGATCTTCACCCAATGTCATTAAGTTTGCATCATGGGCTGGCTTGCGCTAAAATAGGAATAAGGGCATCTAAAACAGGAAACTGTTTTGGATGCCTAATTTTTTGGATTTGGGCATGACAAGTAAGCGGATTAAGGAATCCGCCAAAAAACAGCTATTCAAATTATCAGAATTATGCTACTCTATAAATGAAGCTAACCGCATGCTTAACGGTCATTTTGCGAGGCCTGCTTCTGCCGGGGCGAATGGGAGAAATATGCCTGCGAATGAGAGCTTCAACATCTGGTGGAGATACATTACCAAGATAGAATTGTCTGCAAACATGTACGGCGACAGTGAAGTTTGCTTTATAGGCATATTTTGCATCGGCTTTCTGGATGATTACGTGCGAAGTAACCAACTCAGTAAAGTTGTACATGACCAGTCTGGCAAAGACCTCTTGGTATATGTACTCCACCTTTTTTGCGTGGAAATGGAGAAGGCCTACGGTATACTTGAGTTCCCGGAAAGAGGTTTCAATCCCCCAACGCATATTATAAAGTTTCTTCAGTTCGGAGGCAGGGAAATCCTGAGCATCCAGGTTTGTAACCACAGTTTCGTATAGGCCGTCCATAATTCTGAATCGAACGATACGAAACGGGAGTTCATAAAAAACCGTTGGATCGTGCTTTCTGTTAGTAGCAGGGAGGTAATCAAAACCGGCAGCTGCTGTTAAGCGTTTGTACCGATTTTTGCTTTTTAATAATTGCTTTACATGATTACTGGATTTTGTTGTCAAGGACAAAGGAACGAACACATCGAACTCATCGGTATTGGGCAGAGCCAACCCGGAAGCAATTCCGCCTGAACGCGCAGAATCCTTGACCCGAATTAAATACTTCCATCCTTTTTCCTGTATATGAGCCATAAGATTATAGCCTTCGAAACCTCTGTCGGCAATTAAGAGGGCACTTTTAAAGCAGGAACGGTCTACCATATCGCATAGATTTCCCCGCTCATCAGATTTTCTTTCTCCGACCAAAATCGCATCCGTATAAGTGTGCTGGAGCAGATCATACATAGCATCTAAATGAAGCAAGCTGTATGCAGCTTGACCGTTGGAACCCGGAAAATAGGAATCAGGATCATTCGAGTCTGTAGGAACTTGGATATCGGAGCCATCTGCGGCAAGTAACCGAAGCCCTCTGTACAGCCTATTTCCAGTTGTTTTCTGCACGAACAAATCAAATAAAGATGTAAATGCAGATATATCAATTTTGCTTCTTTGCTGAATCAATGCGGAACTGGAAGCAGTATCGGGCGAGCATCCAAAGTACTGTAGTAATTCTGTTGTAAGCGTTCCTCCCTCCATAGACAGCAGCAAAGTAATAACCTTACGGAAGGGCAATTTTCTGTTTCGAGTGAAATCTATGCCCGGTCTTTTACAAAACATCCATGATAGATCGCATAGCTGTGCGATAGCTTCGTCCAGTTTTCGTTTTACATCATAGATTTCTTTTGACATAGGAAAACCTCCTTGTGATTATCGGTGCGGAAACACCTCTAATTACAAGGGCCTTTTTGCTAACCGCAGTTAGCAAAAAGGCCGCATATTTTCCTCTATTTGTCAAGTCCTATTTTCGAAAAGATTACAAAAAACTGGACACCACTTTCTTGTGATGTCCACTTCCTTTAACTTAATGACATTGGGCCTGCCGCCTGACCCCGACCTTTTGGTTATGGAAAAAGCCCCCAACCGATACACACCCTGTTCGGGGCAGCAATTCCGTCCAGGCGCTTTGCCTTGCAGCACACGCCGGGTAATACCATTGCAGGGCTCGGCCTGCTGTATGCCCGGTTTCGGATTGCCGGGAGGGGCGATTCCTTCCACGGGCACACGACAGTTTTTGGCTCGCTTTTCCACAAATTTCTGGAATGATACTTGACAAATGGGAATGCTTTTGCTATAACTGTATTAAGACAACCGATACAGTTAATACAGCAAGGGGGGATGCGACTTGTTCGGACTCAATTACCGCGACCCAAGACCTATCTATGTACAGCTCAAGGAAAAGCTGCGCAGTATGGTGCTTACCGGGGTGATCCCCACCGACGGAAAGCTGCCGTCTGTGCGGGAGCTGGCCACAGAGTTGGCGGTAAATCCCAACACCATCCAGCGCGCCTATCGGGAGCTGGAGGCCGAGGGTTATATCTACACGGTTGCCGGCATCGGCTCGTTTGCCTGCGCCCTGAGCGAGGTAGACGACAGCCGCAGACAGGCGCTCTGGGAAAAGTTTGACGCAGCGGCGGAGGAACTGCTGCGGCTGGGTGTCCCGGCGGAGGAACTGCAGAAAAGAATTGAGGAGGCGAAGAAGAAATGATTCAAGTGGAGCGCTTGACCAAGCACTTTGGCAATTTTGCGGCGCTGGACGATCTGACCCTGACGGTACCAAAGGGCGCCATCTATGGGCTGGTCGGCCCCAACGGCGCGGGCAAATCCACGGTGATCCGCCACATTACCGGCGCTCTGCGGCCGGAGAGCGGGCGGGTGCTTGTGGATCAGCAGCCGGTCTATGAGAATCCCGCCGTCAAGGAGCGCATGGCCTGTATTCCCGACGATATTTTCTATTATCAGTCGGCAGGTCTGCGGGATATGATGAAATTCTATGCCGGTATCTACCGACGCTTTGACCAGGGGATGTACGAAAAACTGCACAAAGCCTTTGAACTGGACGAAAAGCTGCCGATCCGGCGCTATTCCAAGGGCATGCAGAAGCAGGCGGCGTTTTTGCTGGCCATCTGTCAGAGGCCGGACGTAATGATTCTGGACGAGCCGGTGGACGGGCTGGATCCGGTCATGCGGCGGCAGGTATGGAGCCTGATTATGCAGGACGTGGCGGAGAACGGTACCACGGTGCTGGTTTCGTCCCACAACCTGCGGGAGCTGGAGGACGTGTGCGACCATGTGGGCATTATGCACCGGGGCAAGATGATTCTCCAGCGCAGTCTGTCGGAGCTGCAGGACAATGTGGTAAAGGTGCAGGCGGTATTTCAGGAGGGAACGCAGCCGCCGCAGGAGCTGAACGTGCTGCACCGCAGTAACAGCGGCCGCATCCAGACCCTGATTACCCGGGGTAGTCAGGAGGAGATCAACCGAATTCTGGCAGCGGTCAATCCGGTATTCTTCGACATGGTGCCTCTGACGCTGGAGGAGATCTTTATTTACGAGCTGGGAGGGATGGACTATGACGTCAAGAGCATCATTCTTTAACCCTGCGCTGCTGAAAAAGAACACGACCCGGTGCATGCCGCTGTGGGTGCTGTTCTTTGTGGGGCTGTTCATGCTTCTGCCGCTGCCTCTGATGGTTGCGGAGTTCCCATCGAATATGGGGGAAGAGTATTTTGCCCTTGGGACTTGCGGCGGTGTGTTTATCAACCAGTTCTACGCGCTGCTGTGCGCCTGCTGCTGCTTCGGCTATCTGCATAAGACGCGCAGCGCCTATATGCTCCACGCCATGCCCGTGACCCGCAACAGCCTGTTTTTGACCAATTTCACCTCCGGGCTGATTTTCGCGCTGGTGCCCTATCTGGCCATTCTGCTCATCAGTGCCTGCGTGTCCCGGGGCATGAGCCAGACCCTGCTGACCTTCGCCGTAATGATGCTGCAATTTGTCTTCTATTACGGGCTGGCTGTGTTCTGTATGATGCTCAGCGGTACCACGGCGGCGGGCGCAGTTCTTTATTTCCTGCTCAACTATCTGGTGGCCATTCTCGGCTCCCTGATCCTGGCTGTCGCCCAGCCTATGATCTGCGGCCTGCGCTATGCCGGAACGGGCTATCTGCGTTTTTCCCCGGCGGTGTACTTCCTTTATAACGAGATCGGCGAGCTGCCGGTACGCTGGGGATATCTACTGGCGACGGCAGGCGCGGGCGTGGTGCTGTCTGTCTGCGCGTGGCTCATGTACCGGCGCCGCAGACTGGAGACCGCCGGCGATGTCATCGC
>JAQYBZ010000024.1 GCA_029003235.1 Bacillota bacterium | reverse complement strand
AGACGAAAAAATGCGCCGTCTTTCTGTCTCTGGAGGGGGCGGAGGCCATTGCCTGCGATCCGGGCAGGCTGGACTGGCTGCGTGAGCAGGGCTTTACCATGACCACCCTCACCTGGAACAGCGCCAACGCGCTGGCAGGCTCCCACGAGACCGGCGAGGGGCTGACGCCCCGGGGCAGAGAATTCGTGCGAAAGGCGCAGAAGCTGGACATCCTTGTGGATGTGAGCCATCTGTCGGAGCGGGCGTTCTGGGAAGTGTGCGAGCTGGCGGAAAAACCCATTGTGGCCAGCCACTGCAACAGCCGAAGCTGCTGCGACTGCAGCCGCAATTTGTCGGACGAACAGCTCAAAGCCATCAGTGCCGCCGGAGGCGTCATCGGGCTGAATCTCTACGCGCCTTTTCTGAACCCCAGCGGACAGGCGGAGCTTTCCGACGTGCGGCGGCACGGCGAACATATTCTGGAGCTTTGCGGCGCGGAGCATTTGGTGCTGGGAGGCGATCTGGACGGATGCGACGCCCTGCCAGCAGGCTTTTCCGGGCTGGACGACTATAATGGGCTGGGCGCCTATCTGGTGCAGAACGGATGGACGCAGGAACTGACACAGGACGTTTTTTACAACAACATGACCAGATTTGTTCAGAAGAATCTGGGGAAAACAGAGTGATTTATGGCATTATATGCAATCGGAGATCTGCACCTTTCTCTCGGCGCGGACAAGCCCATGGATGTGTTCGGCAGCCGCTGGGAGGGCTATATGGACAAGCTGCGCCAGGGGCTTTCCGTCATTACGGCGGAGGACACCACGGTGCTGCTGGGAGACCTTTCCTGGGCCATGTCCCTGCAGGAGGCGGAGCCGGACTTCGCCTTCATGGCGGCCATTCCGGGCAGAAAGATCATCCTCAAGGGAAACCACGACTACTGGTGGACAACGGCCAACAAGTTTTACACCTTCTGCCGGGAAAAGGGCTTTGAGAATCTCTGGATCCTCAACAACAACTGCTATTTCTATGAAGACACGGCGCTGTGCGGCACCCGCGGCTGGTTCTTCGAGGCCGATCGCAGCGCGCAGCACGATGAAAAGGTCTACCAGCGGGAGCTGATGCGGCTGGAGACCTCCCTCAGGGCGGCAGGGGAGCATGAGAAGATCTGCTTTCTCCACTATCCGCCCCTCTACCGGGGCTATGAGTGCCCCGGGGTGCTGGAATTGCTGGAGCGCTACGGCGTCAGCCAGTGCGTCTACGGCCATCTGCACAGTGACAGCCATAAGCTGGCTATCACGGGGGACAAAAACGGAATTTTTTATCGTCTTGCAGCGGCGGATTACACCGATTTCAGGCCGATTTTGCTAAAACCGTAGAGCGTTTCTCCGGCGGCAGAGCCGGGAAAAGGACACAAATGCTCCGGAAAAAGGGATTTTGTCAGAAAATAGTGCGAAATTGTGGAAAATAGCACTTGCATTTCGTTGAATTTCTGATAGAATATATAAGATTTCGTAAAAGGTGAACTGCGGCCATAGGGCCATCACCATACAGGAGGAACACAACATGAACGTGAAAAGCGCAACCAGAGAGAACAGCAGCGCGAAAATTGTCGTGCAGATCGACAGCGCAAAGTTTGAAGAGGGTCTGAACAAGGCCTATCTGAAAAACCGCAAGTACATCACGCTTCCCGGCTTCCGCAAGGGCAAAGCGCCCAGAAAGATGATCGAGGCCATGTACGGCGCAGAAGTCTTCTATGAAGACGCTGTCAATGAGATCTTCCCCGACGTTTATCAGCAGGCTGTTCTGGATCAGGGATGGAAGGCCGTAGGTCAGCCCTCCGTGTCCGCCGTGGACGTGAAGGACGACAAGTCTGTGGAGATGACCATTGAGACGGCGCTTTATCCCGAGGTCACTCTTGGCCAGTATAAAGGGCTGGAGATCCCCAAGGAGGAAGCTTCCGTCACCGATGAGGAAGTGGAGTCCGAAGTGGATCGCAAGGCCAACGAGGTCGCCAGAATCACCACGGTGGATCGTCCGGCACAGGACGGCGATACGGTGGAGATCGATTTTGAGGGCTTTGTGGACGGCGTCGCCTTTGAAGGCGGCAAGGCCGAAAACTATGATCTCAAGCTGGGCAGCAACAGCTTCATCCCCGGCTTCGAGTCCCAGCTCGTGGGCGTGAGCGCCGGCGACGAGAAGGATATCAACGTGACCTTCCCCGAGGACTACAAGAAAGATCTGGCAGGCAAGCCCGCCGTCTTCAAGATCAAGGTGCACGAGGTCAAGCAGACCGAGATACCGGAAAAGGACGATGAGTTTGCCAAGGACGTGTCCGAGTTCGACACCATTGCGGATATGCGCGCCGACATCCGCGCAAAGCTGCTCAAGGAGCGTCAGGAGGGCATCGACAGAGCCTTTGAAAACGCCGCTATCGAGGCAGCCGCCAAGAATATGACCGCCGACATCCCCACCTGCATGATTGACGAGCAGGTGGAAAAGGAAATGGAGCGCTTTGACTATCAGCTCCGCCAGCAGGGCGCTTCTCTGCAGGCCTATGCCCAGATGCTGGGCGGCAATCTGGACGGCTTTAAGTCCAGCATTCGTCCCTCTGCAGAGCAGCAGCTCAGAGCCAACATCACCCTCAACGCCATTGTGGACGAAGAGAAAATCGAAGTGTCCGACGAGGAGCTGGAGAAAGAATACAAGAAGCTGGCCGAGACCTACCAGATGGATCTGGAAAAGGTTAAGCAGCTTATCGACGCGGAAGAGCTCAAGGGCGATCTGGCTGTACGCAAGGCGGCAAAGCTGGTTTCCGACAGCGCCGTGGCCGTAGCGCCCAAGGCGGCGGAGGAAGAAAAGCCCGCAAAGCCCAAGAGAACCAGAAAGACCACCAAGAAGACCGAGGCCAAGGCTGAGGAAAAGTCCGAAGAAAAGCCTGAAGAACCCGCCGAGGTCAAGACGGAGGAATAATTTTCCCTGTAATTGGTTAGAATGTCACAGCCCAGGAAAGGAGACGGCAGATATGAGTTTGGTACCGTATGTAGTAGAGCAGACCAGCAGAGGGGAACGCAGCTATGATATTTTCTCCCGGCTGCTCAATGACCGTATCATCTTCCTCTCGGAGGAAGTCAACGATACGACAGCGAGCCTGATCGTGGCGCAGATGCTGTATCTGGAAGCCCAGGATCCGGACAAGGACATCCAGTTTTACATCAACAGCCCCGGCGGGGTCATTACCTCCGGCTTTGCCATCTATGACACCATGCAGTACATCAAGTGCGATGTGTCTACCATCTGCATCGGCATGGCAGCTTCCATGGGTGCGTTTTTGCTCTCTGCCGGAACCAAGGGCAAGCGGATCGCCCTGCCCAACGCGGAGATCATGATCCATCAGCCCTCCGGGGGAACCCAGGGGCAGGCCACGGACATTCAGATTCAGGCCAAACGCATCGAGCAGATGAAGCGCAAACTCAGCCAGATTCTGGCTGACAACACGGGCAAGCCTCTGGAGCAGGTCATGGCCGACTGCGAGCGCGACCATTTCATGAGCGCCGAGGAGGCAAAGGAATACGGCCTGATCGACAAGGTTTTCTATCACAGATAAGCGAAAGGAGGGCGCACATATGGCGAGAGAGGAACGAACCATCCGTTGCTCTTTCTGTGGCAAGCGGCAGGAGCAGGTCGAACGCATTATGTCGGGCCCCAATGTCTATATTTGCAACGAGTGCGTGGAGCTGTGCTACTCCCTGCTCCACAAAGGCGCTCTTCCGGATACCGAGCCGGTATTTGAGAGCCCGGACGCCCTGCCCACGCCCCAGAAGATCAAGGAATACATGGACGGCTATATCATCGGACAGGAGGAGGCCAAGATCGCCCTCTCCGTGGCGGTGTATAACCACTACAAGCGCATTTATTTTGGCGACGATTCCGATGTAGAGCTGCAAAAGAGCAACATCCTGCTCATCGGCCCCACGGGCTGCGGCAAGACCCTGTTTGCCCAGACCCTGGCCAAGATTCTGGATGTGCCCTTTGCCATTGCCGACGCCACCACACTGACCGAGGCCGGTTATGTGGGTGAGGATGTGGAAAATATCCTGCTGCGCCTGTTGCAGGCGGCGGACTTTGACGTGGAACTGGCCGAGCGCGGCATCATCTATGTGGACGAGATCGACAAGATCGCCCGCAAGAGCGAGAACACGTCCATCACCCGGGACGTGTCCGGCGAGGGCGTGCAGCAGGCGCTGCTGAAGATCGTGGAGGGCACGGTGGCCAATGTGCCGCCCCAGGGCGGAAGAAAGCACCCTCAGCAGGAGTTCATTCAGATCGATACCTCCAAGATCCTCTTCATCTGCGGCGGCGCCTTTGACGGTCTGGACAAGATCATCGAGCGCCGGGTGGATCGCAGCGCCATGGGCTTTGGCTCCGAGCTGAGCAGCAAAAACCAGCGGGATGTGAGCAAACTCTTTCGGCAGGTACAGCCCCATGATCTGCTGAAATTCGGCATTATCCCGGAGCTGGTGGGCAGACTGCCGGTTATCGCCAGTCTGGACGGGCTGAAGGAAGAGGATCTGGTGCGGATCCTTACGGAACCGAAGAACGCCCTGTGCAAGCAGTACCAGACGCTTCTGGCCTATGACCATGTGCAGTTGGACTTTGACGACAAGGCGCTGCAGGCCATAGCCCGGAAAGCCATTGAGCGCAAGATCGGCGCCAGAGGACTGCGCGCCGTTATGGAGAGCATTCTCACGAAAGTCATGTATGAGATTCCCTCCGACCCCACCATTACGCGGGTGTGCATCACAGAAGACTGCGTAAACGGAAAGGGCGAGCCGCTGATTCAGCGCGGCGCAGAGCGTCCCAGGCTGGATCCCGCGGTGGGACAATAAAACACAGCGTGAAAAAGGGGGCAGTGTTGCTCCCTTTTTGCGTCATTTTGCCCCGGAGGCAGGCCTTTGCCCCGGGCAGGGAGGCAACGCCAAGCGGCGAAAGACCTTCCCCGACTGCCTTTTGAAAAAGGCGCATACGTTTCAGAACCAACAGCAGGAAAGGAGTCTGCTATGGAAGAAATCATCCTCGAACGGCTGCCGGTCATCGCTCTGCGCGGGCTGACGGTATTTCCGGGAGCGGTGCTCCATTTTGACGTGGGCAGGGAGAAATCTGTCCGCGCGCTGGATCGCGCCATGAACACCAATCAGAGGGTGTTCCTTGTGACGCAAAACGACATTACCACGGACGACCCCGACTTTGACGCGCTGTGTCCCGTGGGCACGGTGGCCAAGGTCAAGCAGGTGCTACGCCTGCCCGGGGAGTCCATCCGTGTGCTGATTCAGGGCGAAACACGGGGCAGAGTGAACACGGTGATTAAGCTCAACCCCTATTTGTGCGCCCGCATCGAGCATATTCCGGAGCAGACGCACGGCCCCGTTACCGCCCGCACGGAGGCGGAGATCCGTATGGCCTACCAGCAGTTTGAGACCTTTATGGAGCTGAGCCAGAAAATGCTTGGGGACGATATGCTCAAGCTCCTGTCCTCCCATGATCCCGGCGTCATAGCCGACATCATGGCCCAGGACGCCACCTTTGACTACCGGAAAAAGACCCAGGTGCTGTGCCAGCTTGACCCCAACCGGCGCCTGCATCTGTGCAACGTCCTGCTCCATAAGGAGCTGGAAGTGCTGCGCATGGAGGCGGAACTGCAGGAAAAGGTGCAAAACAGCGTCAACAAGGGACAGCGGGAGTATTATCTGCGTGAGCAGCTCAAGGTGATCCACAGTGAACTGGGGGACGACGACGAGGAAGAATTCGACGCCTATGAGAGCCGTATCAAGGCGCTCAAACTGCCACAGGAGTCCGAAAGCAAGCTCCTCAAGGAATTGGAGCGCCTGCGTAAGCAGCCCTTTGGCTCCTCCGAGGCGGCGGTGATCCGCACCTATCTGGACACGGTGCTGGAGCTGCCGTGGAATACCAGAACCAAAGAACGCATTGATCTGACGGCAGCAAGAAAGATTCTGGACGAGGATCATTTCGGACTGGAAAAGGTCAAGGAGCGTATTCTGGAAATGCTTGCCGTGCGGAAGCTGGCGCCCGACATGAAGGGACAGATCCTGTGTCTGGTAGGCCCTCCGGGCGTTGGCAAGACTTCCGTTTCCATGAGCATTGCCCGGTGTCTGAACCGGAAGCTGGCGCGGATCTCTCTGGGCGGCGTCCATGACGAGGCGGAGATTCGCGGTCACCGCAAGACCTATGTGGGCGCCATGCCCGGCAGGATTCTGGCCGCCGTAGCGCAGGCCAAATCCTCCAACCCCCTGCTGCTTCTGGACGAGATCGACAAACTGGGCAGCGACTACCGTGGCGACCCGTCGGCTGCCCTGCTGGAGGTGCTGGACAGTGAGCAGAATGCCACCTTCCGGGACAATTATCTGGAAATTCCCTTTGATCTGAGCCAGTGTATGTTTATCACCACGGCCAACACTACCGACACCATTCCCCGCGCCCTGCTCGATCGGATGGAGGTCATTGAGCTGAGCTCTTACACCGATGAGGAAAAGCTCATGATTGCCAAGCAGCACCTGCTGCCCAAGGAACTGGCAAGACACGGGCTGAAAAAGAGTCAGGTGCGGGTAGGCGACGCCGCCATTCGGGAGGTCATCGCCTGCTATACCCGGGAATCGGGCGTGCGCAATCTGGAGCGGGAGCTGGCCGGGATGTGCCGGAAGGCCGCCATGCTGCTGACGGCGGAAGAAGCGCCCAAGCGGGTGACTGTGACCACCGCCAATCTGGAGCAATTTTTGGGCGTGCGGAAAATCCTGCCGGACAAGCTGCCGGAGAAAGACCCGGTGGGGCTGGTCAACGGCCTTGCGTGGACGGCGGCCGGCGGAGAGATGCTGGAGGTGGAATGCAACGTCATGGAAGGCTCCGGCAAGCTGGAGCTGACGGGCAATCTGGGCGACGTGATGAAAGAATCCGTCCATGCCGCCGTCAGCTATATCCGCACCCGTACCAGAGAATTCGGCATTGCCGATGATTTCTATAAGACCAAGGACATCCATGTGCACTTCCCCGAGGGCGCCATTCCCAAGGACGGCCCCTCAGCGGGCGTCACGGTCTGCACGGCCATCGTCTCCGCCCTGACGGGAGCGCCGGTGCGGAGGGACATTGCCATGACCGGTGAAATCTCCATCCGCGGCCGGGTGCTGCCCATCGGCGGCCTGAAGGAAAAGACCATGGCGGCCTTGCGCCGGGGCATCAAAACGGTGATCAGTCCTCAGGACAACGAAAAGGATCTGGAGGAGATCGACCAGACCGTGCGCAGAGCGCTGCAGTTTATTACGGTGGAGCACGCGGACGCGGTCATTGATGCGGCGGTGCTGCTCAACGCCCCCGCCTGCGCCGGCCAGCCCCGGACAGAGATGGATAAGCTGCCGTTGCCGGCCAAGACCGTGCCCCCTAAGGTGAGAAAGCCGGACATCCGGCAATAGAAAAAAAGAAAAGGACGGCTGTATATGAATCTGCAAAAGGCGGAATTTGTGACCTCTGTGGCGGATATTGCCCGCGTTCCTGCAGACGGCCTGCCTCAGATTGTTTTTGCAGGAAAATCCAACGTGGGGAAATCCTCGGTGATCAACCGGCTGCTCCAGCGCAAAAATTTCGCCCGTGTGGGCGAGCAGCCCGGAAAGACCACCCACATCAACTTTTTCCGCATTGACGGCAAGATCTATTTTGTGGATCTGCCGGGCTACGGCTACGCCAAGGTTTCCCGGGCGGAAAAGGAGCGCTGGGGTCGGCTGATGGAGCAATATTTCGCCCATCCGGAGTGGATCACCCTGGGTGTGATGATTGTGGACGCCCGTCACAAGCCCACGGCAAATGATCTGACCATGGCCGCGTGCTTTATTCAGACGGGCAAGCCCTTTGTGGTGGTGGCCAACAAGCTGGACAAGCTGAAAAAAAGTCAGGTGGAGGGCAATCTCGCTTTGATCCGCCAGACACTGGAGCTGCCGGAGGATTGCAGGCTCATCGCCTTTTCTGCCGAGAAAGGCGACGGCCGGGACGAGCTGCTGCGGGAAATTCTCCGGGCTGCGGAGGAATAAATACAGACAGAAAGTGTGCATGATGGATAGAGACCTCATGCACACTTTTGCTTGCACTGTGCCGGATTTAATGGTATACTGTCTGTATTAAAAAGGGGGAGTTTGGACATGGGGTTCTCCCAATGGCTGCAACAACTGAATTATGACTGGCTTTTGCAGGAGCTGTTTATCATTCTGGCCGCCCTGTCCGCCATTACGGTGCATGAATCCGCCCATGGGCTGGTGGCCTGCTGGCTGGGAGACGACACGGCCAAATCCATGGGACGGGTCAGTCTGAATCCCCTGCACCACATCGATCTGGTGGGACTGATTATGATGGCGGTGGTAAAATTCGGTTGGGCAAAGCCTGTGCCCATCAATATGCGGCGCTTTAAGAACCCCAAGGCGGGTATGGCGCTGACGGCACTGGCAGGACCCGTGTCCAATGTGCTGCTGGCGCTGATCGCCACCCTTCTTTGCCAGATTTTTTCCGGTGCCTATCAGCTCTCCGGCAGTCAGTGGCTTTGGTATGTGGGGCTGCTGTTTTACTGCGTGGCAATGATCAACGCCGGCCTGGCGGTGTTCAATCTCATCCCCATTTCGCCTCTGGACGGCTCCAAGGTGCTGGCAGTAATCCTGCCCCAAAAGAGCTATGAGTGGCTTATGCGCTATGAGCGCTACGGCATGATCGTGCTGGTGGTGCTGCTGCTTACGGGGCTGCTGGATACCCCTTTGAACTTTCTGCGCACCGGCCTGCTCACGGGACTGGAGACCGTCACCGGCGGCCTGAGCCGAATGATTCTGAATCTGATTTACTAAACAGGAGATCTTATGGAAGAACCCAGGTACCATCTTGAGGGCGTGGTGCGCTCCAAGGCGGAGGGCATGGAGGACTTTGACGGCCCGTTGGACGTAATCCTGCTGCTCCTTGCCAAAAATAAAATTGAAATACAGGACATCCGCATTTCCTCCATTCTGGAGCAGTATCTGGCCTATCTGGACGAGATGAAGCGCATGGACATGGAGATTGCCAGCGAGTTTATTACAATGGCCTCCCGTCTGATGCAGATCAAGACCAAGATGCTTCTGTCCGCCGCCGAGCAGGAGGAAGCTCTGTCGGAGATGGAGCTGCTGATTCGTTCTCTGGAGGAGCGCCAGCGGAAAGAGGCCTATGAGCAGATCAAGACCGCCGCCCAATTTTTGGAGCAGCGCAATGAGATTGGCCTGAATCTGTTTACCAAAGGGCAGGAGCCCTATGAGGCGGACAAAACCTATCGCTACCGCCACGAAAAAAGCGACCTGCTGGCAGCCTACGCCGCCATGGAGGAACGCTCCCAGCGCCAGCTTCCGCCGCCCAAATCCAGCTTTGAGGGCATTGTGGGCAGAGAGCCTTACCCGGTGACGAAGAAATCCGCAGAGCTGCTGAAAAAGCTGGTGGCGCGGGGTGTGGAAAAGCTGCGCGCCCTGTTCCGGGGCAATCGGAGCCGTTCGGAGATTGTGGCTACGTTCCTTGCGGTGCTGGAGCTTTGCCGGCTGAAATCCGTGCGGCTGCAGGGCGAGGGCGACGAGGCCAGTGTGGAATTTGTCAGTATGCCGGAAACGGACGGGAGGGAAGACAGTGGAATACAGTGATTTGCAGCGGGCGCTGGAGGCAATTCTATTTGCGTCGGGCGATCCCATGCCTGCCCAGCGGATGGCCGCGGTTCTGGAGTGCGACGTAGACCAGATCCACGAGGCCATGCAGAGCCTGATGGACAGCTACGCCTTTGACAGGCGGGGAATCCGCATCCTGCGGCTGGAGGACAGCTACCAGATGTGCTCCGCCGGCGAGTGGTCGGCCTGTGTGACCCGGGCGCTGGAGACCCGCAAGCCTCCCAAACTGTCGGCTTCCCAGTTGGAGACGTTGACGGTGATCGCCTATTACCAGCCTGCGACCAAGGCTTATGTGGAGCAGATTCGGGGCGTGGACAGCTCCTATTCCGTGGGCGCGCTGCTCAACAAAAACCTGATTGAGGAGTGCGGCAGGCTCAATGTACCGGGAAGACCCATTCTCTACCGCACCACAGCCGATTTTCTGCGTACCTTCGGCCTGCAGTCTCTGGAAGATCTGCCGCCCATTGAGCGGGTGCAGTTAGGCAAAAAGGAGCAGTTGGAGATCAGCGATCTGCCCCTGCAGGAGGCGGTGCCGTCCGAGACCGCGCCATGATCGCTGTGCTGATCATTCTGGCGGTACTGACTGTGCTGGCGCTTCTGCCTGTGGGAGCTGTGTGCCTCTACAACGGCGAGACGGTGATCCGGCTGCAGATCGGCCCGGGAAAACTCCAGCTTGTGCCTGCCAAACCCAAGACGCCAAAGCAACGGCAAAAGGCGGAGGAAAAGGCAGCGCGGAAAAAGGCGGAAAAGGAAGAGAAAAAGCAGGAGGCTGCCGCCAAAAAGCTGCGCAAAGAACCGGAACAGACGCCGCCCAAAAGCCTGCGCGAGAAGGTGGCAGAACTGGTGCCCTTTGCCAGACTGGCCGTTCAGCTTTTGGGTACCCTGCGGCGCAAGCTGCTGATTCGGGAGCTGACGGTGCGCGTGACGGTGGCGGGAAGCGACGCCGCCAAAACCGCCAGAATCTGCGGCGAGGCGTGGGCGGCCATTGGCGCCATGCAGCCGGTGCTTCTGCGGGCATTTCGCATTGGCAAAACCGATCTGCAAGTCACGCCGGACTTCATAGGAACCAAGACCACGGTATACGCCTGCATTCGCCTGCGGTTTTTCCTGGGCGATCTGGTGGCCATGGCAGTAAAATATGCGGTGAAAGCCCTGGTGCTTTTGCTGCGGCAGAAAAAATCCGAGAAATCAAGAAAGGCGGTACAGGTATGAACCATTCCATTTCCGAGATGATGACCTCCTCCATGGAAAAGCTGCAGCAGTTGGTGGATGTCAATACCATCGTGGGCAAGCCCATCACCACGCCGGAGGGCGTGACCATTATCCCCGTGTCCAAGGTAAAGATCGGCATGGGCGGCGGCGGCAGTGATTTTACCACCAAGACCATGAAGGCCGACAGGGACAATCCCTTTGGCGGCGGCATGGGCTGCGGCGTCAATATTGACCCTGTGGCATTTCTGGTGGTGCGGGGCGAAAGCGTCCGTATGTTGCCGGTGGCCGAGCCTGCCAGCACTACGCTGGACAGACTGGTGGAACAGGCGCCCGATCTGCTGGACAAGCTGGCGGATTTCCTCGACAGCCGGAAGCCCAAGCGCGAAAACGACGAATAAAGGAATAATTTCACCGGTGGTTCAAACAATAACCCCGGTGATTGGATGAAACATTGTAAGAATAACCCGGCACCTTGGGGCGCCTATGGCGGAAAGTCCCGCGTTCTGCGCACACTGGCTGCCGCTTTGGCAGCAGCCGTCTGCTTGTCGCTGCCCTGCCGGGCAGAGCCGGGAATCTCTGCCAGCCATGCCATTTTAATGGATGCGGACTCCGGGCAGGTGCTGTATGAAAGATCCGCCGACGCGGAGAGCCTCATTGCCAGCACCACCAAGATTATGACGGGGCTGCTGGTCTGTGAGCAGTGCGACCTGAGCGAAAAATTGAAGATTCCGGCGCAGGCCGTGGGGGTGGAAGGATCGTCCATGTACCTGAAGCAGAACGAGGTACTCTCCGTGGAGGAGCTGCTCTACGGGATGCTGCTCCAGTCGGGCAACGACGCGGCGGTGGCACTGGCCGTCTACTGCGCCGGTTCCGTGGAGCAATTTGTGGAACAGATGAACCGGAAAGCCCAACAGCTTGGACTGGAGCATACCCACTTTGCCAACCCCAACGGGCTGGACAGTGAGGAAAACTACGGTACGGCGCGGGATCTGGCGGAGCTTACCCGCTGCGCCCTGAAGAACGAGGACTTCGCCCGGATCGTGGCCACAAAGACGGCCACCGTGGCCGGACGGGTGCTGGCCAACCACAACAAGCTGCTGTGGCGTTATGAGGGCGCCATCGGCGTGAAGACCGGCTATACCAGATCTGCCGGGCGCATCCTGGTCAGTGCGGCACAGCGCGGCGGACGCACGTTGATCGCCGTGACCATCAACGCGCCGGACGATTGGAACGATCACACGGCGCTGCTGGACTACGGATTTTCCGCCTATACCTGCCAGACGCTGGCACAGACAGGCCGGCCGGTGTGTACGGTGCCCGTATTGGCCGACACGGCCAAAGAAGCCACGCTGATCGCCCAGGAGGATTTTTCGTACTGGGTTCTGCCGCAGGAGCAGGTGAGCTACCGGTACGCGGCCAACGCGCCCATCTTCGCGCCTTTGGAAAAGGGCGCGCAGGCCGGAACGGTGACGGTGCTGCTGGACGGACGGCCCATCGGCACGGTGCCCGTGTGCTGGGGGCAGACCGTCCTTTCCTGACCGGCGCGGACAGGGCGCGCCAGCGCCCGTTTCCGGGCAGAAGAGAAAGACAAAAGGAGGCGTCGCCATGGCGGAGCGGCTGCAAAAAATTCTGGCCGAGCGCGGCGTCTGTTCCCGCAGAAAGGCGGAAACGCTCATCCGGGAAGGGCGGGTGCGGCTCAACGGCGCGGCTGCCCATTTGGGCGACACCGCCCGGCCGGAGCAGGACGTCATTGAAGTTGACGGCGTCAGATTGGGCGCCGCGCCGGAAAGCGTCGTGCTCATGGTCAACAAGCCCCGGGGCTATGTGTGTACGGCTTCGGACGAGCGGGGCAGAAAAACGGTGCTGGAACTGGCGCCGGAGCGTCCGGAGCGGCTCTATCCCGTGGGACGGCTGGATATGTATTCCGAGGGACTGCTGCTGCTCACCAACGACGGGACGCTGGCGCAGAAACTGACGCACCCGGCGCAGCAGGTTGAAAAGGTCTACCACCTTTGGGTCAGCGGCTTTACCCCCGGTGCGGAACGGCGGCTGGAAAGACCCATCGTGCTGGATGGCCGCCCCATCTGTCCGCCCGGCGTGCGGCTGCTGCACCAGAGCGGCGGTACGGCCATGCTGGAGATCACCATTCATGAGGGGCGTAACCGCCAGATCCGGCGTATGTGCCAGAGCGCCGGGCTTACCGTGACCCGCCTCAAGCGCATCCGGGAGGGACGGCTGTCTCTGGGCGGACTGGAGCCCGGCTGCTGGCGGCTGCTGACTGCACAAGAGCAGGAATATTTGAACAGTCTGTAAAATTTCCGGGAGTTACTTTGCGCCGGGGAAAAAACTTGTTATAATCGGGATAATCGGTGATGTACGACGTGATTGTAGTGGGCGGCGGCGCTGCCGGGATGTTTGCGGCCATTACGGCTGCCAACGCCGGAAGCAGGGTGCTGCTGTTGGAAAAGAACCCCCACCGGTTGGGAAAAAAACTGAATATTACCGGCAAGGGACGCTGCAACGTGACCAACCGCTGTACAGCGGAGGAAGTGCTGAAAAACGTCCCCAGAAACAGCCGGTTTCTCTACAGCGCCATGGCCGGATTTCCCCCGGAGGACGCCATGGCTTTTTTTGAGGCTCACGGCTGCCCTTTGAAGACCGAACGGGGCAACCGGGTGTTTCCTGTGTCTGATCGCGCCCAGTCGGTTATCGACGCGCTGAAATCCGCTCTGACCGAGGCCGGGGTAGAGGTGCGCTACGCTGCGGCCGAGGGACTTTTGACCCGGGATGGCCGGGTTTCGGGGGTACATACGGCGCAGAAGGATTTTGCTGCGCCCCGTGTGATCCTCTGTACGGGCGGCTGCTCCTATCCTGCCACCGGCTCCACCGGCGACGGCTATCCCATGGCGGCTGCGGTGGGGCACACCATTGTGGAGCCTACAGGCTCGCTGGTGCCCATGGTGGAGGACGGTCACTGGTGTGCCCGGATGCAGGGACTGTCTTTGCGCAATGTGAATGTGCGCCTGCTGGATGATCGGGGAAAGACGGTGCATGAAGAATTCGGGGAACTGCTATTTACCCATTTTGGCCTGTCGGGGCCGGTAATCCTTTCCATGAGCGCCCATATGGGGAAAAAGGCTTCTTATACGGTGAGCATCGATCTGAAGCCGGCACTGGACGAGCAGAAGCTGGACGCCCGTATTTTGCGGGACTTCGGGGAAAACCGGAACCGCAACTTTGAAAACGCCCTGTCCGGCCTGTTCCACAAGACCATGATCCCCGTCATTGTGGAGCGCAGCGGCATCCCGCCCCAACTGCGGGTCAATGCCGTTACCCGGCAGCAGCGCCGGGCACTGCTGGAGCTGACCAAGCACTTTACCGTAAAAATCGCAGGTCTGCGCCCGGTGGAGGAGGCCATCATTACCTCCGGCGGCGTGGACGTGAAGCAGATCGACCCCAGAACCATGGAATCAAAATGCCTCCCCGGCCTGTATTTTGCAGGCGAGATCATAGACTGCGACGCCTATACCGGCGGCTTCAATTTGCAGATCGCCTGGGCAACGGCCTATGCGGCGGGAAACGCGGCAGGGGAGAAATGAGGAGAAACAATGGAAAAATTTTACAGCGTTGCCATTGACGGACCTGCCGGAGCCGGAAAAAGCTCCATGGCGAGGAAGGTCTCTCAAAGACTGCATTTTTTATATCTGGATACGGGCGCCATTTACCGTACCGTGGGGTACCAAATGGCGCTTCTGGGCGTGAGCCCCAAAGATACGGACGGAATCTGCAAATACATCGACGAGGTGAATCTGCAGATTCAGTTTGACGAAACGGGACGGCAGCACATGCTTTTGAGCGGCATGGACGTGACCGAGCAGATCCGCAGCCCTCAGATGTCGATTATGGCCTCTGCGGTGGCGGCGCAGGGATGCGTGCGGGACTATCTTCTGGATATGCAGCGGCAGTTTGCCCAAAACCACAACGTGGTGATGGACGGCCGGGACATTGGAACGGTGGTGCTGCCGCATGCGGATGTGAAAATTTTCCTTACGGCCTCTGCGGAGGTGCGCGCCCGCAGACGGTGCAAAGAGCTGCTGGAAAAGGGGCAGCCGGCGGAGTATGCCGAGGTGCTGGCGGACATCGAGCGCCGGGACTGGGCGGATTCCCACCGGCAGATCGCCCCTTTGAAAAAGGCCGACGACGCCATTGAACTGGACACCTCAGAGCTGGACATTGACCAGAGCGCGGCAAAAATCGAACAAATCATCAGGGAGAGAATCGACCTATGAAGTTTTGGCGCTACTACATATATAACATTGTCTATTGGCCGGTGCGGGTGATTATGGGCATCTGGCACTTTCACCGCTTTTCCGGCAGGGAGAACGTACCCGAAGGCCCTGCCGTGGTATGCTGTAACCACAGCGGTCTGGCCGATCCTGTGTGGGCGGTGCTGGTCATGCACGACAGGATCGTGCCCTGGATCATGGCCAAAAAGAGCGTGGTGGAAACGCCCGTGCTGGGCGCGTTTCTCCGGGGCTGGGGCGCCTTTGGCGTAGACAGAGACCATGCCGATCTGGAGGCCGTGAAAAAATCCCTGCGGGTTCTCCGGGACGGAGAGAAGCTGCTGATCTTCCCTGAGGGCACCCGTATGCGGGAGGGCAAGCAGGTGGCGCCCAAGTCCGGCGCCGTCATGATTGCCAACCGGGCGGGCGTGCCGATCCTGCCCGTCTATATCTCTCCCCGCAAGTATCCCTTCCAGAAAGTGCGCTGCGTCGTCGGCCAGCCCTATACCCCTCAGCTTTCCGGCAAGCGCCCTTCTCCCGAGGAGCTGAACCGGGCGACAGAGGAACTGATGCAGAAAATCTACCGGCTGGGTGAGGAACAATGAGCGTAAGAATTGCTCAATCTGCGGGCTTCTGCTTTGGCGTGGAGCGCGCTGTGGAGATGGTGGAGAAGACCATCCGGGAGGGCAGAAAGGCTGTGACTCTCGGCCCCATCATTCACAACCGCCATGTGGTGGAGCGTTTCGCCTCCATGGGGGTGGAGCAGGCGGACTCCGTAGACCGGATTCCCGGCGACGCCGCCGTGATCATCCGTTCCCACGGCGTGCCCAAGTCGGTTATGGAGCAGCTTCAGGCGCGGGGACTGGAGATCATCAATGCCACCTGCCCCTTTGTGCAGCGCATCCATGAGATTGTGGCCAGAGCGGAGGAAAAGGGACGCAGGCCGGTGATCATCGGCACCCGAACCCATCCGGAGGTGGTGGCCATTGCCGGCTGGTGCAGAGAGCCTCTGGTGTTTGAGGACGACAGGGAGCTGGAACATTGGCTCCGGCAGGACGCAGCCAATGCAAATTTGCCAATTTTAATGGTTTCCCAGACCACCGGCACCCAGCAGATATGGAAAAAATGTACGGAAATTATAAAAAAAGAGTGTACAAATTACGAAATATTTGATACAATATGCAGAGCAACCGAAAATCGGCAGTCCGAAGCCGCCGCCCTTGCCAAAACCTGCGACGCCATGGTGGTGGTGGGGGACGCCAAAAGCTCCAATGCGGCGCGGCTGGCAGCCATTTGCAGACAGAACTGCCAGCGGGTATTTCTGGTGGACAACGCTTCCGAGCTGAAGCCGTCCGATTTTTCCGGCGCAGTGAACATCGGTATCACAGCGGGCGCGTCAACGCCTGCGTGGATAATAAAGGAGGTCAATAAGACTATGGATGAAATCATCAACGTTGATAATGCACAGGAGGAAAGCTTTGAGGCTATGCTCGATGCATCTATCAAGACTTTAAATACAGGAGATACGGTCACTGGCATTGTCACGTCAATCGGTTCCACCGAAGTCCAGGTCGATCTGGGCACCAAGCACGCCGGCTATATCCCCTGTGATGAAGTCAGCGCAGACCCCACCAAGAAGCCTGAGGATGTGCTCAAGGTCGGCGACGAGATCAAGGTCTTCGTGGTTCGCGTCAACGATCAGGAGGGCACTGTGCAGCTCAGCAAGAAGAAGCTGGACGGCCTGAAGGTATGGGACGAGCTGGAAGCAGTCGTCGAGAGCAAAGAGCCTGTGGAGGGCGTCATTACCGAGATTAACAAGGGCGGTCTGGTGTCCAATGTCAAGGGCGTTCGCGTGTTCATTCCCGCTTCCGCTTCCGGTGTGCCCAAGGGCGGCGACCTGAACGAGATGAAGGGCAAGACCGTCAAGATGCGTATTACCGAGGTCAACCGTGCCCGCCGCAGAGTGGTCGGCTCCATCCGCGCCCTGCTGTCGGAGGAGCGCAAGGCTGCCCAGGAGAAGATCTGGAGCGAGATCGAAGTGGGCAAGAAGTACCACGGTGTGGTCAAGTCCCTGACCTCCTACGGCGCTTTCGTGGACATCGGCGGCGTGGACGGCATGGTACATGTGTCTGAGCTGTCCTGGAACCGGATCAAGAACCCGGCAGAAGTAGTCAAGGTAGGCGACGAGATCGATGTGTTCGTCATTGCCCTTGATCCCGAAAAGAAGAAAATCTCCCTGGGCTACAAGACCGCAGAGACCAATCCCTGGAATCAGTTTGCCGCCAAGTATTCCGTGGGCGATGTGGCAAAGGTCAAGATCGTGAAGATGATGACCTTCGGCGCCTTTGCTGAGATCGTTCCAGGTGTGGACGGCCTGATCCATATTTCCCAGATTGCCAACCGCCGCATCGCCAAGCCGGAGGATGTCCTCACGGTGGGCGAGGAAGTGGATGCCAAGATCATCGACGTGGATGCCGAGCGCAAGAGAATCTCCCTGTCCATCCGCGCCCTGCTGGAGCCTACCATTGAAGAGCAGGCGCAGGCTGTGGAAGAAGGGGAAGAGGAAGTTCCCGTAGAGGAGCCCGCTGGCGAATAATCCCAAAGACAAACGGCGCGCACTGATTGCAGTGCGCGCCGTTTTTTGCAGCTTCCACTCAAACGACTATGGGTTCAGAGCTGCTCCTTGGCTTTGGCCAATGCTTTTGCCAACTGGTCGGGGCAGGAGGTGCTTCTGCCGCCGCACCGGATGCCGGACAGGCGGGAAATAGCCTCATCTACGTCCATATCTACGGCCAGAGCGGCCACACCCTGGGTGTTGCCGCTGCATCCGCCCTCAAACTGAATGGAAGTGATGGTGTTGTCCTCGATCTCAAAGTAGATCTTACGGGAACAGACGCCGTGGGGAGTGTACTCAAACTGCATGGTAATATCTCCTTTTTCCAATGTATTTCTGTGTTTTTGGGTCATATGCCGCTGCAAAGGGGGGCAAAGCAAAGCCCGGCGTATTCTCCCAGTTTGGTGGGGCTGACCATCATCTGGCAGCCTCTGAGGCCGGCGGAAATGCCGATCTCGTCAAATTGGAGGGCGGATTCCTCCATAAAACTGGGGTATTTTTTCTTCATCCCCACGGGGCTGCAGCCGCCGCGCAGATAGCCGGTGAGGGAAAGAAGCTCCCGCACGGCCACCAGTTCAATTTTTTTGCTGCCGCTGGCGCGCGCTGCCTTTTTCAGATCCAGCTCCCGGCATACGGGGATACAGAAGACCAGAATCTGCCCCCGGTCATTGCGGGCAACCAGCGTCTTAAAGATGGTTTCCGGCGGCAGATGGAGCTGCTCCGCCGCGTGCATCCCACTCAGATCGGATTCGTCATAGCGATAGGTCAAAACGCGGCAGGCAATGCCTGCCTGCTCCAGCAGCCGAACTGCATTGGTTTTTGTCATATGCATCATCCCGTTTCATTATAGCGCTCCCGCGGGTAAAAAACAAGAGCGATGTACCGGGGGGCTTTGCATTGACTTACGGGGGAAATGGGCATATAATAAGTAAAAAAATAAAGGAGATCGTACCAATGAGTGATTCTTGCAGCGGAAGCTGCTCCACCTGTTCAGAAAACTGCGCCGACAGAAAGCCCGAAAGCCTGCTGGCACAGTTGAATCCCAAGTCCAGTGTGAAAAAAGTCATTGCCGTCATGTCCGGCAAAGGCGGCGTGGGCAAGAGTACAGTGACCACCATGCTGGCCGTAGCCATGCAGAAGGCGGGCTACCGTACTGCCGTTTTGGACGCGGACATTACGGGACCGTCCATTCCCAAGGCGTTTTCCGTGGGCGTTGCCGCCGGGGCGGACGATGACGGCCTGTATCCGGCGCTGACCAAAAGCGGGATTCAGGTCATGTCCGTGAATCTGTTGCTGGAAAACGAGACCGACCCGGTTTTGTGGCGCGGTCCCATTCTGGCCGGCGCGGTCAAGCAGTTCTGGACGGATGTGATTTGGGACAAGGTGGACTATCTGTTTGTGGATATGCCTCCCGGAACCGGCGACGTGCCCCTGACCGTGTTCCAGTCTCTGCCGGTAAACGGCGTGATTCTTGTGACCTCGCCACAGGATCTGGTATCCATGATCGTGACCAAGGCTGTAAAGATGGCAGAGATGATGAAGCTACCCATTCTCGGGCTGGTGGAAAACTACAGCTATCTGACCTGCCCGGACTGCGGAAAGCGGCTGGAGGTCTTTGGCAGAAGCCACATTGACGAGATCGCGCAGACCTACCATTTGCCGGTGCTGGCGCGGCTGCCCATCGATCCTGCGGTGGCCGCCTGCATGGACAGCGGCAGAGGCGAGGACATGGACACCCAGGCGGTGGCGCCCGCCGTGGCCGTGTTGGAAGCCCTCTGAGACGCGCTTTCTGACGTAAAATTCAAAGAAATGCCTCCCGGCTGCCCCAAAGGGCGGCCGGGAGTGCTTTTTTGCCTGAGGGCGGCACGGTTTGACAAAAAAGGGGTTTTCTGTTAACATAGAATTGCCTTTTGGTCTGCGCCAAAAGGCTGCGGCAAAAGGGGTAAGTCCTGCTTTGCCGCTTCCGGGCGGCGCAGCGGGAAAAAACTGTCCGGCCAACGGAAATCACAGGAAAACGGAGGAAGCGCCGTGAAAATTCGCAAATTGTTTGCTCTGCTGGCGGCTCTGTGTCTGCTGCTTACAGGGTGTGAGGGAACGCAGATGGTGGAGGAGCTTTTGCAGCAGTATGCGGCAATGGGAAACGACCGCTCTGCCTATGAGGCTATGGTTCCCTTTGACCAGATGGAGTATGTGCGTCCTGATCTGGACGAGATTCGCGCGCAGGCGAAGAAAGCCACTGCCATGCTGACGGACGGCTCCTCGGAAAGCCAGGTCATTGCGGCGCTGGATGCGTGCAACGTCCTGTACTACCGCTTCGACACCATGTATACCCTGGCCGATATTCGCGCCTGTCAGAACACGGCGGATGCCTACTACGCCAGGGAGTATGCCCAGTGTATGTCCGACGCGGCGCTGGTGGATCAGATCTACAGTGACCTGTACAGCGCCTGCGCCAACAGCGCCATGGCCAAAGAACTGGAGGACGACTACTTTGGCGAGGGCTTTGTGGACGCCTATGGCGGCGACTATGCGGGCTATCCCGACGAGCTGGTGGCGCTCATGCAGCAGGAGAGCGACCTGATCAGCCAGTACCGGGCGGTGACAGCGGACGCCACTGTGGAGTATGGGGGCAAAGAGGTCTCCTACGACGAGCTTTACGCCGACATGACCATGAGTGATGACCAGTGGCTGCAGGTGCAGACGGCTTACTACGATAAATATGCCCCAACGTTAGGG
Organism: Bacillota bacterium; assembly: GCA_029003235.1. GTDB lineage: Bacteria > Bacillota > Clostridia > Oscillospirales > Oscillospiraceae > JAFRPC01. The sequence continues at coordinate 2,833 of JAQYBZ010000024.1, read as the reverse complement.
AATATTTACATACAAATGGTCAAGGTGCGAAACCAGATGGCCACCTTTATGGGCTATGACGGCTACGAGGACTATGCCTACGAATGTGTCTATGGCCGGGACTACACGCCCCGGCAGACGGAAAAGCTGCTGGAGCAGATCAGACAGCACCTTGCTCCGGTTTATGCCGGGCTTCAAAGCAGCGGCGCAATCGACGATATGATATACACGCCTCTGACGGAGGACGCGCTCATGGCCAGACTGGCCAAGGCGGCGCAGGGCATGGGCGGCGATATCTGGCAGGCATGGCAGTTCATGAAGCAATACGGCCTGTACGATGTGTCGGTATCCTCTACCAAAGCACCCATGTCCTTTGAGGACTATCTGGATTCCTACGAAGCGCCCTACCTGTTCGTGGACGCGCAGGGGGACACCACCGATCTGCTGTCCGTGGGACATGAATTCGGCCATTATGTGGATGCCTATGTAAATTACGACACCACCTATTCCATCGAAACGGCGGAGGTCTTTTCCCAGAGCATGGAGTTTCTGCTCCTGTGCGCCCTGCAGGACGAGAACCTGACCAAATACAAGCTGCTGGATGTGCTGGATACCTACGCCCAGCAGGGCAGCTTTGCCGAATTTGAGCATCAGGTTTATGCCCTGCCGGAGAACGAGCTGACGGTGGAGCGGATCAACGAGATCTCTTTGCAGACCAGCAAGGACTTCGGTTACTGCGAGGAGGGATGGGAGGACTGCTACGCCAAAAGCTGGATCGACATTCCCCATTTCTTTGAATACCCCTTCTACGTCATCAGCTACTGCGTGTCCAACGACGCGGCTGTGCAGATCTACCAGATGGAGTGTAAGAATCAGGGCGACGGGCTGAAAGAATTTGAGACCCTTCTGCCCCGGAATTATGACGGCTTTCTGGATACGGTGGTCAAACAGGGCGGCCTGAAGAGCCCCTTTGACGACGGACGGATGGAGGAAACTGCCCAACTGGTGCGGCAATTTTTCCTCTCCTGATGGGGAAAACCGGCGATTTTTCAGCACAGCCGGTAATATCTGGAAGAAACGATTGAACTTGTACCAAAAATGTTGTATACTGGCATGGAAAGAAAGTTGTGCCTGTCTGTCTGATTGGAGGGAAGCTATGTATAAAAAAATCATATCTTTGTGCCTGCTGGTGACGATCCTGCTCTCCCTGGCGCCTGGACTGAGCCTGCGCTCTGACGCGGTGGAGGTTTCGGACGACGAGATCATCACGCAGGCCATGAAATATCTGAACATTAAAGAGGGCAATTGTGATTCTGTCAACGCCAACGACAACGGTGCGGTGAGTGTGGGCATGATCCAGTGGCACGGGTGCCGCGCTCTGCGGCTGCTCAACCGGATCCTCAACGAGTATCTGAAGACCCACACGGAGGACGACGCCAAGGCGATTCTTGCGAAGGTGGTCAATGACAAGCCTCTGACCCTCTATGACGAGATCAAAAATGCCAGCGCCAGCGGCGATGAGTGGAATAAACGCACGGTCGATGCCGACGAAAAGGCGGCGCTGGTGATTTTCCTTGGCACCGATGAGAGCAAGACCATCCAGAATTTGCAGGCCAGAGAAGACCTGAGCGGGTATCTCTCCCGGGGCAGGGCAAAGGGGCTCAACACCCCGGCACTGCTGTTCTACTACATGGATATGGAGAATCAGTACGGCGCGAGCGGCGCGTCCACACTCCTGGATATTGCCAAGCAGGTCACGGGAAAAAGCAGCTTTTCCGCCCTGTGCGAACTGCATTACGGGCTGCTGGGCTCCACAAGAGCCTATGTGCAGAACTACATCGCCCGTCGAAAGAGTACATACAAATATGCGGTGGAGACGCTGAAATGGGAGAGCGCTCCCTATCTGGTCTCCTACGTTCCCAACGCCGACGGCGCCTCCGGCACGGTGCCCACCCAGGCGGGACTGGCCGGCAGCACTTTTGTGGTGGCCACCAATGCCTTTACCTACCCCAGCTATGAATTTAAAGGCTGGAACGCCCGGCGCAACGCCGACGGTGCGTGGTATGTTTCCGGCGTGGGCTGGTGCAGCGAGGAGCTGATCTCCCAGAAGGGCTACAAAAAAGCCGTCTTTTCTCAGGGACAGACGGTGACCATGGACAGCGCCTGGCTGTCCGGCAGCAGCACCGGAGAGGCTTTTACTTTCTGTGCCACATGGAAGATGATCTGGGACTGTGCCGCCCAGGGGCATGTGTGGACGGAAGAAACGGTGACGCAGCCCACCTGTGCCGCCAGCGGCGTTCTGCGCCGGGTGTGCCAGTACTGCGGCAAGGTGGACGAAGAACAGATGGGCCAGCCCCTTGGCCATGACTACGGCCAGTGGGTCACGGCGACAGAGGCCACCTGTACCCGGCAGGGACAGGAAAAGCGCACCTGCAGCCGCTGCGGTGTGACGCAGACGCAGATGACGCCCACCACCAGCCATACGCCGGGGACACTTGTGGTGGATCTGGCAGCCACCTGTGAAACGGAGGGCAGCGGCCATGTGGACTGCACGGTCTGCGGCAAAACCATTGAGACCCTGACGCTTGGAGCAAAGGGGCACACATGGGGGAGCTGGACGGTGGTCTCAGCAGCCACCACGACCAAAGACGGCCTGCAGCGCCGCCGTTGCGCCGTGTGCGGCAAGACGGAGGAACAGGTCATTGCCTCGCCCGTTCATGAACACAGCTATGAATCCAGCGTGGTGGCCGCGACCTGTACCTCCGGCGGTTACATCGAATATACCTGTGCCTGCGGCAGCAGCTACCAAAGCGGCCGGACGGCGTCTCTGGGGCACGATATGGACGCCGGGACG
>JAQYBZ010000023.1 GCA_029003235.1 Bacillota bacterium | reverse complement strand
TCCAGATTCAGATCCGGAACGACCGTCACGTTATTATCATAGGTCTTAACCACATTTTTGAATGTAATACTTGCCATTGTTTATTCCTCCTTGCCCGGGGTATGTCCCCGGTGCATCTTTCACGATTGCGGCACAGGAAATTCTTCAGAGATATTCACGCCTTGCCGCAGCCGCCGGTTTGGGTTTCGCCCGAAGGCGAGAACAAAGTGGCGTTTCTTGCCGTGGCAGTCCGCCTGCCGCGGCAGCAGGTCAAAGCCGGACGGTGCTTTCTCCGTCCAGCAAGCGGAACGGAATCACTTCATGCACCGCAGGCAGCGGCGTATGGAGCCGCTGAAGCAGGATCTCCACACTTCGCCGGGCAATGCGTTCCCGGCTCTGACGCACGGTGGTAAGCTGCGGCGTGAGATAGCGTACCAGATCGATGCCGTCAAACCCCACCACAGAGATGTCCTGGGGTATGGTCAGCCCCCGCTCCTGAATGGCGCGGATCGCCCCCACCGCCATGACGTCTGACATGGCAAACACTGCTGTCAGATCAGGCATCCGCTCCAGCAGGCGCTCCATGGCCTGATAGCCGCTGATAAGGCCAAACCGGGCGGACTCATACTGGCGCCGGAGGTCAAAGGGGACGTCATGGCGGGCAAAAGCGCTGAGACAGCCGCTCAGCCGCGCGGCCGCAGGCCCCGATTCCTCGGTCTTGCCGCCAAGGATGCCGATATTCCGATGACCCAGCGCCAGCAGATGTTCCACTGCCGCCTCCGCTGCAGCCTTATCGTCGGTACTGACGCTGGACAGATTGTCATAGCTCAGCCCGGCAGCGGAGTTGGTCACCAGTACGCAGGGCACGGTAACGGGAGAAAAGCCGGCATGGAAGTTCTCCAGATTGCTGCCCAGAAACAGAATCCCCATGGGGCGGCGTTCCCGGCAGATTTGAATGGCCTGTTCTACCTCGTTGGCGGACTCGTCAATATAGTAGATCAGGCTGGCGAAGCCCCGTTGGCGGATCAGCCCCTGCATTTGCTCCACAATGGAGGCAAAAAGCATATTCTGTGTGCCCTTGACCACCACGGCAATGCCGTTGCTTGCCTGCTGCTTCAGGTGTTTGGCGTTGTTGTTGATCTGGTAATGGTACTTTTCCACCACCGCCAGGATCTTCTCCCGGGCGGTATCGGAGACGCCGCTCTGGTGGTTGAGTACCCGGGACACGGTGCCCACGGCATAGCCGGATTCCCGTGCAATGTCTTTGATGGTCATAGTGTGCCCCCTTTGCCATTTTGATGTCTCCGGATCAGCCCTTTACCGCTCCGGCTGCCACACCCTTGATAATGTGCTTCTGTCCCAGCAGATAGACGATGACGATGGGGATCACGGTAAGCATGATGCAGGCCATCATGGGTCCCATCTCCACCTTGCCGTAGCTGCCGCGGAAATACTGGATCAGCATGGGGATGGTCTTATACTTTTTAATGTCCAGAACCAGCGTGGGCAGCAGATAGTCGTTCCACACCCACATGGCCTGCAGGATTCCCACAGAGACGATGGTGGGCTTGAGCATGGGGAAGTCAATGAGGAAGAAGGTCTGAAGCGGGTTACAGCCGTCGATCATGGACGCCTCCTCCACCTCCAGCGGAATGGACTTCATAAAGCCGGTAAACATGAACACGGCAAGACCTGCACCGAAGCCCAGATAGATGACCCAAATATTCCACGGCGTGTTGAGCTTGAGCATATCCGCCGTCTGAGACAGGGTGAACATGACCATCTGGAAGGGCACCACCATGGAAAACACAAACAGGAAGTAGAGAACTTTCGACAGCTTCCAGCGCACACGGGTGATGAACCACGCACACATGGAACAGAAGATCAGAATGGCCGCCACGCTGGTGATGGTGATGACCAGGCTGTAGAGCAGGCTCTGGAGGAACCCCTTGGACATAATGGCGTCCACATAGTTGGCCAGCCCCGCGAAATTTTCGGCTGTGGGGAGCTGGAACGCGCCGGAGGTGGTAATGGAGGTATTCTCTTTGAGAGAATTGAGCAGGATCATGATAATGGGATAGATGTAGAGCAGGCTCAGAATGGACAGCAGCACCGTCCACACCATATTGATCCGGGCTGTACGTTTTTTCATTACTGCTGCACCTCCTTGGAGCGGGTCGCGCGGAGCTGTATCATGGACAAAACAATGACCAGAATACAGAACAGCACCGCCTTGGCCTGTCCGAAGCCCTTCCACTGGGCGCCTGCGCGGGAATAGAAGGTATTATAGATGTTCAAAGCCAGCATTTCCGTCAAATGGTTGGGATCGCCGGCAGTAAGCGCCAGGTTCTGGTCAAAAAGCTTAAAGGAATTGGTCAAAGTCAAAAAGACGCAGATGGTGATCGAAGGCATCACCATGGGGATCTTCACTCGCCAGAGGGTGCTCCAGGTAGAGGAGCCGTCGATTCTGGCCGCCTCAATAAGATCGTCGGGAACGTTCTGCAGTCCGGCGATATAAATGATCATCATATAGCCGATCTGCTGCCAGCACATGAGGATGATCATGCCCCAGTAGCCGGCGGTGGTGTTCAGCGCAAGCAGGGGCTTGCCCACCAGAGACAGTACGCAGTTGATCAGGATCTGCCAGATATAGCCCAGCACGATGCCGCCGATGAGGTTGGGCATAAAGAACACGGTACGAAACAGATTGGTACCCTTCAGCTTACGGGTCAGTAGCAGCGCCAGTGCAAAAGCAAGTACATTGATCAGAATAATGGAAACCACCGCAAAAGCGGTCGTAAAGCAAAAGGAATGGATAAACGAAGAATCGGTCAGCACATATTTGTAATTGTCAATACCTGTCCACTTGGCGTTACCCACAGTAGTGAACTTGCAAAAGGAAAGATAAAGGCCTTCTGCAAAGGGAATGATAAAGCCGATCAGGAAGGCCAAAAAGGTCGGCAAAATAAAAATGGGAGAATAGCGTTTCAGTGCCCTTTCCATAGGAACCTCCATTCTGGTTTAATACCGGCAGCTCCGCTCCAACCATTTCGGCCGGGGCAGTCGCCCGGGCAAGCCGGCCGCCGGTCTATGTTTTATGGAGCGCTTTGCCCTGGAGATACGAAGGGGGCGGGCAAGTTCTTGCCCGCCCCACAATCATCAATATTTGGACTGAAGCCGGAGCTTAGCCGTTGGCAAGCTGATACTCGGTTGCCCAGCCATCCACGAATGCGGAGACAACGGCAGCCCAGTTTTCATCGCTCTGGTCAGCGGCATAAGCGGTCAGCGCAGTGCCGACGCCGTTCTTCCACTCCTCAGAGGGCATGGTGGGGAAGTTCCAGGACACAGAGGTCTTGCCGGCCTCGGTGTAAGCCTTGTCCTGCTTTACAAACAGGTTGGGAGATTCCACAGCG
>JAQYBZ010000022.1 GCA_029003235.1 Bacillota bacterium | reverse complement strand
GCAATGGCGGCAAAGTATCCCGTTTATTTTGACCGGCAGGGGCTTTGTTTTGAGGCCGACGAGGGTATGACCCTTTTACAGGCCGAGATTCAAGCCGGACTTCAGCCCGACGCCGTCTGCGGCGGCCATGGGCGCTGCGGCAAATGCCGGGTTCTGGCAGACGGTGTGCCGGTGCTGGCCTGTCAGACGGCCGTAAACGGCTCCATGCACGTCTGTGTCGATTCCGCACCTCAGTCGGCGCAGCCGGGCATATGGGATGCCCCTGCACAGAGCGCATCGCAGCCCCTCTTTGCGGCGGTGGATGTGGGCACCACCACGGTGGCAGCCTATTTACTGGACGGGCGCACGAGCGCGCAGTTGGGACAGGACAGTATGGACAACCCCCAGCGCCAGTATGGCGCGGATGTGCTGCTGCGGGCAGACTATGCAGTGCGCCATGATGGGGCGGCACTCAGCGGCTGCATCCGCGGTGGCGTGAATGCCCTGCTGGCCGGTCTTGCCAGAAGCTGCGGCAGAGACCCGGCACAGATCACCAAAGTTGTCATGGTGGGCAACTGCTGTATGCACCACCTGTTTTTGGAGCTGCCCGTGGATACGTTGGCGCAGGCGCCCCATGTTCCGGCTGTTACTGCCCCGGTCTGCCGCACCGCCAGCGCCGTAGGTCTGGATCTTCATCCGCAGGCGCAGGTGCAGTGGCTGCCCAACATCGGCGGCTTTGTAGGCGCCGACACCGTCGCCTGTATGTTGGCGGCAAACCTTGACCGGCGCAAGGCGCTGACCTTGCTGGTAGATGTCGGCACCAATGGTGAATTGGTGCTCAGCGACGGCTGCCGCTTTGTGGTCTGCTCCGCAGCCGCAGGACCCGCCTTTGAGGGGGCGAACATCCGTTGCGGTATGCGTGCCGTACCCGGCGCCATTGACCGCGTCTGGACGGAAAACGGCCATCTGAACTTCCATGTGATTGGAGATGTGCCGCCTGCCGGCATTTGCGGCTCCGGTCTGGTGGACGCCGTCTGGAGTCTGCGCAGGCTGGACATCATCGACACCACCGGGCGCATGGAGCAGCCTTGGTATTTTGCCCCACAGGTATTTCTGACGCAGAAGGACATCCGTCAACTGCAGTTGGCCAAGGCCGGCATTGCCGCCGGCATCCGTCTGCTGTGCGCCCATATGGGCATCGCTCCGGCACAGATTCAAAGCGTACTGCTGGCAGGGACTTTCGGCAGCGTTCTTCCCCCCCAAAGCGCCTGCGGCATTGGGCTTTTGCCGCCGGAATTGGAGCCGCGGGTTCTCTGTCTTGGTAATGCCGCCGGGGAAGGCGCGAAGCTCGCAGCCCTGCATGGAGAAGCCTTTAAACGAGCCTGTGCCATGGCAAAACGAACGGAACATCTGTCACTGGCCACGGAGCCGGACTTTCAGCGGGTCTATCTGGAAGAAGTCAATTTCCGCCCCGTGGAACGCAAATCTTTTTAGGGGGAAAAGAGAAATGGAAGAAAAGAGAAGCCGCGTTGTGAATAAGACCGCATAAGCCGGAATCAGCTTCGGCAGCGCCCTGGCAATTGTGATCAGCTATACTACCTGGCACTCCGTTGCCTGGGCGATCCTCCACGGCGTTCACGGTTGGATCTATGTCATCTATTTTGTCCTGAAGTACCGATCTGCCCGAAGCAGCCATGCTGCAAACAACCTTTGCACAGACACGTATTTGCGATCACTCCACTGGCGGAAATGTACATGAAATATTGAAACGCCCACAGGAACCCTGTGGGCGTTCATTTTGATTCACTTCCGGGGCAGTGACGCCTGTCCCGTCTTTCGGACAGGCAATCACATTTTTTCCATTTTGCTTCTTGCGCGGTTGCGCAAATAGAGAAACCACAGCACTGCCAGCAACTGAAACACGCCGGCTATGGCGTAAATCAGGCTAACACTGAAATCCGAAAACTGCGCGCAAGTGATATGGACGGTCAGCGCCAATCCCCAGACGATCACACTGACTGCCAGACACTGCCACAGGCTGGAAAACCACATACAGGAAAAGACGGTCAGGACAATACCCGTGACGGGAATGGCATAAATAAAGCACAGCCACGCAGACGGCACATCGACCAGATGCAGGGAGAAAAAAGCCAGAAGCGCCACCAGCCAGACCAGCGCGGCGCTCATGAGGACAATGAGGGTATGGCTCAAATGCTTACGCATCCTTGGAGCAACAGGTTTTTCCCGAATCAGATCATCCACCGTAATATCGTACAGGTTCGCCAACTGGGTCAGCACAAAGACGTCCGGTGTTCCCTCTCCCCGTTCCCACTTGGAAACCGATTTATCGGAATAGTTTAGCTTTTCCGCAAGACCCGCCTGGGTATCTTCGTTCAGCTTTCTGTAAAAGGCAATGTTGTTAGCAATATTCTTTCGGATCTGTTCCTCGGTGCGCTGCATGGGTTACTCCTTTCAAACAAGGCTCAAGGGATTGAAAAGACTCGGGTTCTACTCACAGTAGAGAAAAAATCCATCGTCAGTAGAGTGACATCATTGGACGGTAGAGCCACTCGACAGTTTGTTGGGTGACATGCGTCGGACATCAAGTGTATCATGAAGCCAGCAAGTCAGGAGGTACTGCATCATGACAAATCGTATGGCGAGAATCATTCGTATCTGTACCGTGCCGCCCATCATGGCGTTGGTGCTGTGCAGTTTCTTATACAGTATGGATCAAAGGTATTTTGCAGGGATACAGCATTATCTGCTGAGCATCCTGTTTCTTACCGTCCTTCCCCTGCTGCCCTATCCCATCACTGCATTGATTCCAAAGCTTAGAGGCAAAGGACGTCCCGTACAACGAAATCTGGCAATTCTTTTTTCCATTGTCGGATATATGGGCGGTATGCTGCTGGCCCTTGTGGACGGCACAGCCGTTGAGCGGGTTCTGTTCGGCACTTATACCATTTCCGGCCTGCTCATTGCCCTTTGTTCCTTTGGCTTCCGTTTCAAAGCCAGCGGTCATAGCTGCGGCGTGGCCGGCCCCATCGCCATGCTGGTCTACCTTGGCGGCATTCAGTGGCTCTGGAGCGCTCTTTTGCTGCTGCCGGTATGCTGGGCTTCCTACACTTTGAAGCGGCACACCTGGCTTCAACTTGCCACAGGTGCAGCATTCCCTGTAGCAGCAATGGGGATCTGTATTACAATATTTCTTTAAGAATCATTGCGTGTCATTAGAAGTATTTTAACATGGTCTTCCCAGAAATGCAACAGATTTTCGAGTGCCTGCCTTGCCACACGGAAAAACGTTATATGCACCGGTGTCAATGGCGCTACTGTCCCTGGCATTCGGTCTCCCATCCCCACACTTGCCGCAGAAAAAGCATCATGCAGACAGTAGCGCGCCAACAATTACACATCCTGCCGCATAACTATTTTACATTGCGCTTCTTGCCGCGATGGACTGCAATATCGTCCACAGACTTCAGCGCAATAATCGCATTGGCTATATAACAGCACTCATAGCGAAAAAAGAGCTGGCGCCCACGGGAAATCCCGTGGGCGCCATTTGGGTTTATGTAGATCGAATTACAGGCAGGGATCGACAAACACGAAGGTTTCCTCAGTCGTCGTGGAAGCAGTCAGAACGTCTTCCAGATCGAACTTCTTGATCTCAACCATGGGGGTCTCAAACTTCATTGTGTGTGCTCCTTTCTTGGTATTTTCAAAACAGCGAAAGCTGTCTGAATCAGATTAGCTGCCGTAGTAGGCCGCTGCAGCGTCGTAGTAGTTCATCAGCGCATTCAGCGTATTGACCAGATTGGTGTTGGTGCTGCTCTGACGGCTGGCTACATAGTTCTCAATGCTGAAGGTCCAGGTCTCACTGATGGCCTCGCCGGTGGTCTTGTCGTACACCGTCAGGGACACAGGCACTCTGCCTTCGTTGGCCCAC
>JAQYBZ010000021.1 GCA_029003235.1 Bacillota bacterium | reverse complement strand
ACCAGACGGGTGAACACGCCGCCCATGGTCTCAATGCCCAGAGACAGGGGAGTGACATCCAGCAGCAGGATATCATTCACATCGCCGGTGAGCACGCCGCCCTGAATGGAAGCGCCCACAGCCACGCACTCGTCGGGGTTGATGCCCTTGAAGCCTTCCTTGCCGGTGATCTTCTTCACGGCGTCCTGAACGGCGGGAATACGGGTGGAGCCGCCAACCAGCAGCACCTTGTGGATATCGGAAGCGGACAGACCGGCATCAGACATGGCCTGACGGACGGGCTTCATGGTGCGCTCGACGAGATCGGCTGTCAGCTCGTTGAACTTGGCCCGGGACAGGGTCACGTCCAGATGCTTGGGGCCGGTGGCGTCGGCGGTGATAAAGGGCAGGTTACTGTTGGTGGAGGTCACGCCGGACAGCTCGATCTTGGCCTTCTCGGCGGCTTCCTTCAGACGCTGCATGGCAACCTTGTCGGTGGACAGGTTGATGCCCTCGGCCTTCTTGAACTCCTCAACCAGATAATCCATGATTCTCTGGTCGAAGTCATCGCCGCCCAGATGGGTGTTGCCGGCGGTGGCCAGAACCTCTACCACGCCGTCGCCGATGTCCAGAATGGACACATCGAAGGTGCCGCCGCCCAGGTCATAGACCATGACTTTCTGCTCGGCTTCCTTGTCCACGCCATAGGCCAGCGCCGCCGCGGTAGGCTCGTTGATGATTCTCTTGACATCCAGACCGGCGATCTTGCCGGCATCCTTGGTAGCCTGACGCTGCGCATCGTTGAAATAAGCGGGAACGGTGATGACCGCCTCGGTGACGGGGCCGCCCAAATAGGCCTCTGCATCCGCTTTCAGCTTTTGCAGAATCATAGCGGAGATCTCCTGGGGGGTGTACTGCTTGTCGTTAATGGTGACTTTATAGCTCTCGCCCATATGACGCTTGATGGAAGCCACGGTGCGCTCGCTGTTGGTGACAGCCTGACGCTTTGCCACCTGACCGACCATCCGTTCGCCGGTCTTGGAAAATGCCACGACAGAAGGGGTCGTGCGGTTGCCCTCTGCGTTGGCGATGACCACAGGCTCGCCGCCCTCCATCACTGCCACGCAGGAATTGGTTGTGCCAAGGTCGATACCGATAATCTTACTCATAATGTGTTCCTCCTATTATAAATGAATCAATTATTTACAGATGAATGTGTCAGTTTGCCACTTTTACCATGGCAAAACGGACGACCTTTTCTCCCACGCGGAAGCCCTTCTGGAAGACCTCCGCCACCACGTTGTCCTCCAACGTGTCATCCTCGACGTGCATCACGGCGTTGTGCTTCTGGGGATCGAAGGCCTCGCCCTGTTCCCCGAATTCTTCCACGCCCAGACCCTTCATGATCTTTTTCAGCTCATTCATGGTCATTTCCACGCCTTTTTTATAGGCCGTATCCGCCGTCTCACCGGCCAGCGCCCGCTCCAGATTGTCATATACGGGCAGGAACTTGGCCACGGTCTCGGAGCGAATGTCCGTGTACAGATTGTCCCGCTCTTTCTGACTGCGCTTACGGTAGTTGTCGTATTCCGCCGCCAGCCGCAGCCGGGCGTCATGTTCCTCGTCCAGCTTTTTCTGCAATTGTTCCAGCTCTGTGGGCTGGCTCTGCTCCGGCTTTGCCTCGCCCTGCTTAGGCTCGGTCTTTTCCGGTTCGGTCTCAGGCTGCTCCGCCTGTGCCGTTTCTTTCTTTACGTCCGCCGTCTGTTCGTTTGTTTCAGACTGGGGTTCCGTCTTTTTCTTGCTCAATGCCATCACCTTCACTCACTGTTTTTTTCTCTGCCGACGGCAGCTCGTTCTTACCGAACATCCGTCCCAGGTTTTCCGCAAAATAGGAAAGTCTTGCCGTCACCTGGGCATAGTCCATACGGGTGGGGCCAACCACACCGATCACGCCCTGCATCCCGTCGCCGATGTCGAACCGCGTCATGACCACGCTGGTATCCTTCAGCTCCTTGGCAATGTTCTCCGGTCCTACAAGGATCTGCACCGGATTGTCGCTGTTCAGCTTTGCCGGCAGATTGGAGATCATGTCCTCATCAAAGGTACTGAAGACCTCCTGGGCTTTTTCCACATCCCGGTACTCCGGCTGTCCCAGCAGCCGCATCTGGCCGGTGAGGTACACGTCGCTGTGCTGCTGCTCCCGCAGTACCTCCATGGTATAATTGACCACGATGGGCACCAGCGGCGCCGCAGCCCCCGCGTTTCTTGTGATCCGCCCCAGCACGTCCGGGGTGATCTGCTCCACCGTCAGCTCTGTCAGGCTGGCGTTGAGCACCGCCGAAAGCAACCGCAGATCCTGCTCCGTTACCTCCACCGGCAGCTTGATGAGCTTATTCTGCACCGCGTCGGAGGAGGTCATGACCACCAGGATAATGCTGTTGGCCTCGGCCATAATCAAATCAAAGCGCTTGGCCGTCACGGCGGCAGGCCGGGAGGCCATGGCATAGGCCGGAAGGTTTGTCATTTTGGAGACGATCTTTCCCACCTGACCGATGGCCTTGTCGAATTCCTGCATCTTCAGCTCCATGGCATCATTCAGACTCTTGGTCTCATCCATGCTCAAACGGTAGCTGTGCATCAGCTCGTTAATGTAAAAACGATAGCCTGCCGTAGAGGGAATCCGTCCAGCGGAGGTATGGGGCTGTTCCAGCATCCCCATTTGGGTCAGTTCCGCCATCTCATTGCGAATGGTGGCGGAGGAGAATTTCATGTCCGGCAGCGCCGCGATGGCCTTTGAGCCAACAGGCTCGGCAGTGCTGATATAAATATCCACGATGGCCTGCAGAATTCTCTTTTTCCTGTCTGTCATTTCCATGCGGTCTGCTCACTCCCCTTCCGGTTTTAGCACTCATTCCCTTGGAGTGCTAAACGCAGTATACCGCTTCTTCCCAAAAAAGTCAATAGGCGGTTGTAAATAATTTCTGAACAAATTGCAACAGATTTTCCCATGGCGGCATCCGTTGTTCATTTTTCCGCGGGGGAGAGGAAAAAATGCATTTCTCCGTGCAACAAACAGGTCATTTGCCTTTAAGGGTGAAGAAAACTGTTAGGAGGCCTGTAAATCATGACCCATACCCCCAATCTCAATCTTTGCACCTGGACGCTGGACGACGAAGTCAGTCTGGACGAGATCAACCAGAACTTTCAGACCCTCGATCTGGTGCTCCGTTTCATCAGTGCGCTCAACTACACCGGCAGCGGCACCTGCGGCAGCAGCGCAGCCAGGGAGATTTCCTTCTCCTTTGCGCCCCGGCTCATTCTCATCTTCGGCGGCGGCCGCCAGTGCGTCCTGCTGCCCACCAACCCCAGCGGCGCCAGCACCGGCGCAGACGGCATTCAGACTCTGACCGTGCAGACCTCCGGTCTGGGAAAAACGGTGTGCTGGTACGGCGACACGGCGGCCGCACAGATGAACGAAAAGGACGTGACCTACATGCTGGTCAGCATCGGGTGATCTGTTTGCCCTTGGCGTCAAAAAGCCGGTGCGCCCGGAATGGAACTCCATTCCGGGCGCATTTTTTATTCAGTGATTCCAAACAGGCGTCTGGCGTTTTCCGTGGTCGCCTGCTCCACCGTCTGGGGGGGAACCTCCCGGAGTCTGGCGATCTGCTGCGCCACGAGGGGCACATAGCGGCTGTCGTTGCGGCGGCCGCGATAGGGTTCCGGCGCCATATAGGGGGAATCGGTCTCAATGAGAATCCGCTCCAGGGGCAGCCATTGCGCCACCTGCACGGCCTTTCTGGCATTTTTGAAGGTCACCACGCCCGTAAAGCCGATATACCAGCCCAGACGCACCAGCTCTTTGGCCTGCTCCAGAGAGCCGGAATAGCAGTGAAACACGCCGTGTACCTGTGGGAAATTCCGAATCATGGCCATGCCGTCCTCATGCGCCTCCCGCTCGTGGACGATGACTGGCAGTTTTAACTCCGCAGCCAGCGCCAACTGGCGCTCAAAGCAGCGCTGCTGGATCTTCCGGGGCACATCCTCGTAGTGATAATCCAGCCCGATCTCCCCAATGGCTCTCACCCGGGGATTGGCGCACAGGCCGCGATAGACCTCCAGCGTTTTGTCGTCCAGCGCAGCCGCCGCGTCCGGGTGGCTCCCCACCGCCGCATAGACAAAGGGGTACTGCTCCGCCAGCGCCACGCTGCGCCGGGAGCTTTCCTCGTCGCAGCCCACGTTCATGATCCAGCCGACCCCATAATGTTTCAAATTGCCGAGGATCTCCTCCCGGTCAGCGTCAAAGGCGCGGTCATCCAAATGGGTATGAGAATCAAAGTACATATCTGCTCCCTATCTGCGCAGTGCGCGGGCGACCCAGCCGAAGATTACGCATACCAGCGCTCCTGCCGCCAGCAGAAGCTGCACCGTACCCTCGCCCGTCAGAGACAGGGAAGCACGGAACGTAATGCCCAGTTCGCCCATCGCCTCCAGCCCGTCGCCGATCTTTGTCAATGTCTGGTTCAAAACGGCGCACACCCCGATGGGCAGAGCGCCGGCCAAAAGAGCCCCCAGCGCCGTACAGATGCCCGCGCCGCCTGTCCTGCCAAAGAGCAGCAGCACCAGCGCCAACAACAGCAGCAGTCCCACGACTCCGGCGACCACCAGCAGCACATCCTTGGTCGTATCCAACGCGCGCAGCGCCCCGTTAACACCCTGAATACTCAGGCCGTCGCCCAACTGTCCCAGACCCATGCTTTGCAGAGAGGAAATGGCGCTGTTGGCCATGTCCGCCGCCTCCTGCACCGTCTGTCTGGCCTGATTGAGGTCGCTGTCCTCACGGTACAGATCCAAAACGGAATAGGTGCCTTCAAAGTTCAGCTTTTCCAGCTCTCCCTGCAGATCCACATTAAAATAGGACAAAGCTCCCGTGACTGTCTGGTTCAGCCCCGAAGCGTCGGTCTCAAACTGAAACCGGTACATGGGCTTGACGCTCTGCACCAGCGCCAGCACCGTCAGCACCAGCGCCAAAAAGCCCAGCACCCAGGCGGCAGCACTCTTTTTCCGTCTGCGGGGCACAGCCCTGCGGCGCTCCCGGTAGACAGGCTGTTCGGCTCTGCCGCTGCGCACATTGGCCTGTGCGCCAAAATTGGCGCGGAAGTTGGGGTCGCCCTCATAGGCAGGCAGACCGCAGCCCCGGCAAAGATTGCCCTCATTCATGCTTCCGCATCTGGCGCATTTCCACATGGTTCTCTCCTCCTGTCCTCGGGCGCTCCGGCGCGCGACAAATCATGCAAGCACACCCCTGCCCTGCGGCGGAGGTGGGCGGTTCGCTTCCCGTTTCTGAAAATAGCCTGGTGATTCTTCGCCAAAAAAACGAACGGGATGATCCATTTTGATTGAATTACAGTATAACACACCTTTGCCCGCTTTAAAAGACTTTTCTCTTGACGTTCTTCCTTTTTTCGCGTACAATGTTTCCGTCCGTTCCTTGCATAGACAGTTCGTAACCATCCTGTCGAAAAACAAAACTACGGATGCCCGGGCGCTTTGCGTCGGGCAATTTGGGCTTCGCCCGCTGCATGGAGGATTACAAATGAAAAGAATCACCGTTCGCCAACTGGCTTTTGCCGGCATTCTGGCGGCAGTCTATGCCGTCGTGACCATCCTGTCCGCGCCCATTGCCTATGGCGCCATTCAGTTCCGCCTGTCCGAGGCGCTGACGGTGCTGTGCTGCTTCACCCCCACGGCGGTGTGGGGCATGGTGCTGGGCTGCCTGATTGCCAATCTGTTCTCACCGGTCTCGGTGCTGGACGTGGTGCTGGGCACCGGGGCGACCCTGATCGCCTGCCTGCTGACCCGCCCCATCAAAAAGCCATGGCTGGTTCCCATTCCCACCATCGCGGCCAACGCTTTGATCGTGGGCGCTGAGATTGCCTTTTTTACGTCAGATTCGGCCTTTCTGCCTGCCTTTGGGTTAAACGCCCTTACCGTAGGTCTGGGAGAAGCCGTGGTCATGTATCTGCTGGGCGTTCCTCTGTTTTTGTATCTGCGCCGCTCCAAGGCAGGCCAGCGCCTGTCCTCGTTCTGAGCGCAGTTTTCAGTCTTTTCCTTTGACCGCGCAGACGGGCGCTTTCCCGGCAGACGCGGCTTGCCATACGGAAGGGGACGTGGAGATGAAGACGAAAAAGCTGGCCGTACTGGCTCTTCTGACCGCCACCGCCCTGATTTTATTCGTGGTGGAGTCCCTGCTGCCCACCTTCGTCCCCATTCCCGGCGTTAAACTGGGGCTGAGCAACATCATCACCGTTTGCGTGCTGTTTTTGTTCGGCCGGAAACAGGCTCTGGCCGTTTTGCTGGTGCGGGTGGTGCTGGGCAGTATCCTCACCGGCCAGACCGGGGCGCTGCCCTATTCTCTGGGCGGCGGTCTGCTGAGCCTGTTGGCCGTGGGGCTGCTGCGCCCCCTGCTCAGCCACCGGCAGCTCTGGATTGCCGGGATGCTGGGCGCGGTGTTTCACAATGTGGGGCAGATGGCCGTGGCCGTCATCCTGACCCGGACCGTTTCTCTGCTTGTATATCTGCCGGTATTGATCCTCTGCGGGCTTTTTACCGGCTTATTTACCGGCCTTTGCGCGCAGTTTTTGTGGACAAGGCTGAAAAAAATCGATCCTACAGGTTCAGGAGGCAATTCATGAAAAAGATTATTTGTATTCTCCTTTCCGTTCTGCTGACGTGCGCCCTGTTTGCAGGCTGCGCCAACGACGGGCAGACAGCCGCTACCGCTACCACTGGCACGGACGTTCCGCTGAAAACCCTCTCCAGCACAACAGAGGCGCCCACTGCGGCGGAAGATGACTTTGTTGCCGGTATCCACTACAAGGGCATCGCTGCCATGGCCGTTGACACCGCCGCTCTGGAAGCGGCCGAGGGACGCGCTTTTGACGCCGAGACCACCATTGACGAAAAGCCCATGTACATCTACAACAATGTGACCTATCTGGATTTGTCCTTCAGTCAGCTTCAGTGCATCCTCTATTCGGACAAGGCCACCATCACTTTGACCTATGCTCTGTCCGAGGGCGAGACGGTGGAAAGCGCCCTTGACGCGGTCAACAGCGCCGCCAGTGCCGTCTTCGGTCAGCCCTCCGTGTCGGAAACATCCTCCGGCAGTCAGATCTACACCTGGCGGGACAGCACCGTAAATGACAACTATCTGTGCCTGTACGCCAACGGCGAGACTGAGCTGAAACTCAGCTTCTACCTGTTCTGAGCTTTATAAAAACCGCAGAGGACATTTCCAGTCCTCTGCGGTTTTTTGTTTGGTTGGTTGTACCAAATCAAAGCGACCCGAAGAAGAGACGATCTTCTTCGGGTCGCTGTCTGTCTATAGTGGGAGTAAGCTCAGCGCTGCTTTGCGGGCGCCTGATCGAATTCCTGCCGGAGGTTGGAGTCGGAGATCAGATTGCGGGGACATTTATCCGCGCAGATACCGCAGGAATTGCACTTGTTGTGATCTATGACGGCAATGTTGTCCACCACATGAATGGCGTCCTGGGGGCAGTTCTTCTCACAGATGCGGCAGCCGATACAGCCGATATCGCAGACCTTTCGGGTTTCCGCGCCCCTGTCCCGGTTGGCGCAGGCCACAATGATGTCCGCCTCGTAGGGGACTTTCAGGATCAGCCCCTTGGGGCAGGCGGCGGCGCAGCTCATACAGCCGGTGCATTTGTCCGCGTCCACCCGGGCGGTGCCATCTACCAGATGCATGGCGTCAAATTTACAGGCGGCCACGCAGTTGCCGAAGCCCAGACAGCCGTATTCGCAGGCGTTGGGGCCGGAGCCTGCCACCTTGGTGGCGGCAAGGCAGTCATGGATGCCCTGATACACGCCCTTTTTCTGCACGTCCTTGTGGCGGCAGCGTACCATGGCAACCATACGTCGGCTCTCCACTGCCTCCACGCCCATAATCCTGGCCATCTGCTGGCTGGTATTTGCGCCGCCGGCGGCGCACAGCCCCACCTTTGCCTTTCCGTCCAGCACGGCCTGGGCATAGGCGGTGCAGCCGGAGAAGCCGCAGCCGCCGCAGTTGGCGCCGGGCAGAGCCTGCGTCAACTGTTCCAGCCGGGGATCGGTTTTCACGGCAAAGACCTTGGAGGCAATGGCCAGAATCAGACCGAAAATCGCGCCCATGGAGGCCAGAATCAATACGGCCTTCAGTACAACACTCATGACGCAGCCCTCCTAAGAGAAGATTTTCAGACCGGAGAAGCCCATAAAGGTCAGGGCGATCAGCCCGGCAGAGATCAGGGCAATGGGGAAGCCGCGGAAGCAGGCGGGGCAGTCGGAATATTCCGTCCGTTCCCGCACGGAGGCAAACAGAACGATGGCCACCAGAAAGCCCAGACCGCCGGTGACGCCGTAGACCACGGACTCCAAAAACGTATAGCCGTTTTGGATGTTCAGCAGCGCCACGCCCAGCACGGCGCAGTTGGTGGTGATCAAAGGCAGATAGATGCCCAGCGCCTGATACAGGGCGGGGACGGACTTTTGCAGGAACATCTCCACCAACTGCACCAGCGCGGCAATGACCAGAATGAATACCACTGTCTGCATGAAGCCCATGTCATAGGGAACCAGCACAAAGTGGTTTACCGCCCAGGTGACGGCGGAGGCCAGACCCATGACAAAGGTCACGGCAAGCCCCATACCCAGAGCCGTATCCATCTTTTTGGAAACGCCCATAAAGGGACAGATACCCAGGAATTTCACCAGAATGAAATTCTCCACCAGAATGGCGTTGAGGGTAATGGTAAAGATGCGGATTAAAGTGTTGCTCATTTCTGTGCCGCCTCCTTTTCAGCCAGTTTTTTGGTCAGCCACTGGGAAAACGCAATGAGGCAGCCCAGGGTGAGGAAGCCGCCCACGGGCAGGATCATGGCCGTCATGGGATACCCGGCGGGAATCAGGCGAATGCCATCGGCGCTGATGACGCCCGCGCCGAAGGTGCCGTTGCCCAGAAGCTCCCGGAGGATGCACATGACCACCAGCGCCAGCGTGTAGCCCACGCCCTGAAACAGCCCGTCCAGCGCCGAGGCCACTACGCCGTTTTTGGAGGCGAAGGCCTCCGCCCGGCCGAGGATGATGCAGTTGACCACGATCAGGGGGATAAAGACGCCCAGCGACTCGGACAAAGACGGCAGAAATGCTTTCAGCAGCAGATCCACCATGGTGACAAAGCCTGCAATGATTACCACATAGGCGGCAATGCGAACCTTGGAGGGAATGGCCTTGCGCAGCAGGGAAATGCAGATATTGGAGCAGATGAGGATGACGGTGACGCAGACGCCCATGCCCAGCCCGTTGAACAGCGTGGTGGTAATGGCCATGGTGGAGCACATACCCAAAAGCTGCACAAGAACCGGGTTCTTGGTCAGAAGCCCTTCTTTGAACTGTTTTTTTACTTGCATATCTCAGCCCTCCTCAGCCCAGGAGCGCTCCGGCGCAGGCCAGAGCCGTATTGACGCCGTCGGTGACGGCACGGGAGGTGACGGTGGCGCCGGTGAGGGCGTCAATTTTACCGCCGTCCTTTTTCACGGCAAGGGTGCCGGACGTGCCCGCAAACTGGCTGCGGAAGCTGACGCCGGCCTGACTGTTGGCGGCGGCGACTGCGCCCAATCCGGAGGTCTCGCCGTGGCTGATAATGGATACCCCCGTGACAGTGCAGTTGGCGTCCACTCCCACCAGCATGTCGATCTCACCGCCGAAGCCGGAGGGCTTGACCTCAATGACGTAGCCCGTCAGCGCGTCGCCGGTTCTGGCCTCATACACGGCAGCAACCTCCGCCGGTGTGTTCTCTACCGGGGCGTAGGTGTCGGCCTGCAAAACCAGCGCCATGGAGGTTTCCAGCTTTTCCCGGGTGGCCGCAGCGATTTTGTCCCGGGTGATGGAATCCACCAGCCCCAGCAGGGCGGCTACCACGGCGGTGATAAGCAGCAGCACCAGAGTCAGGTGCAGAATATAGGACAAATTGCCTTTTTTCATGCCTTCACGCCGCCTTTCTTTTTCCGCAGACCGAACCGGCGCGGACGGCCGATGCGGTCAAAGAGCATGGTGCATACGTTCATGACCAGAATGGCGTAGGACACACCCTCGGGATAAGCGCCGAAATAACGGATAAACATGGTGATAAGGCCGCAGCCCACGGCGAAGCAGACCTGCCCCCACGGGGTGACCGGGCTGGTGGCGTAATCGGTGGCCATGAAGATGGCGCCCAGCATCACGCCGCCGGAGAGCAGAGAACAGGCCACCCATTGGAGGCCGGAAGCGCCGCCCTGGGGGAACAAAAAGGCCACCAGCGCCACCGTGCCCAGAAAGACCAGAGGAATCCGGGGAGAGATGACCTTGCGCACCACCAGATAAATGCCGCCTGCAAGGAGCAGCAGTGCGCTGGTCTCACCCAGACAGCCGCCGGTTCTGCCCAGAAACAGTTCCAACAGTGACGCCTCCGGCAGCGCGCCCGTGTGCATGGCCGCCAGGGGTGTGGCCGCCGTCACGGCGTCGGGAACGGCGCTGTTTCCGGAGAGAATGGACACATGGCTCATGCTGGGAACCCAGACCGTCATAAGGGCGGGCCAGGCCAGCATAAGAAAGGCTCTGGCTGCCAGCGCCGGATTGACAAAGTTTTTGCCGATGCCGCCGAACAACTGCTTGACCACGATGATGGCGAAGAAGTCGCCCACGATGAGCGCCCAATAGGGAATGGTGACCGGGCAGACAAAGGCGATGAGCATCCCCGTGACCACGGCGGACAGATCGTCCACGGTGCTGTCCAGCTTCATGAGCTTGCGGTAGCCCCACTCAAAGAATACGCAGGCGGCGCAGGAAAGGAGGGTCACCGCCAGCGCTCGCAGCCCGAAGAAGTAGACCGCGCCGGCCAGCGCCGGAAGCAGGGCGATGCACACGTCGCCCATAATGGAGCGGGTGGTCTTTTTGCCGTGAATGTGGGGCGAGGAGGAGAGAGCCAGTTGATTTTCGTTCATTTTCGCACCTCCGGTCCCTTGTTTTGCGCGTTTTTCAGCTTTTGCTTGGCCGTGCGGAAGCTCTGCACCAGAGGGATCCCTGCCGGGCAGGTATAGGCGCAGCAGCCACATTCCATACAGTCGAGAACGTTCATGCGCTGGAGCCCCTCCAGATCGCTGCGGCGCTCGTAATCATATAAGTACAGGGGCATCAGATGCATGGGACACACCCCGACGCAGCGGCCGCAGCGGATGCAGTGGGGATGCTCCCGGGAGAACACTTCTTTTTTGCTCAGTGCCAGCACACAGTTGGTGCCCTTGGTAATGGGCACGTCCGTGCGCCACTGGGCGACGCCCATCATGGGGCCGCCGGAGAGGATTTTTGCCGCCGGCTCTTTCAGCCCCGTGAGCTTCAGCAGCTCATCAAACAGCGTCCCTACGGGAACAAGGAAGTTGCCCGGCCGGGTCACGGGGGTGCCGGTGACGGTGACGACGCGCCGAATCAGGGGCATGCCGTCATATACCGCGTCGTGGATGGCGGCGCAGGTTGCGGCGTTGAACACCGCACAGCCCACATGGGCGGGAAGCCCGCCGGGAGGTACCTGCCGGCCGGTGATGGTTTGGATGAGCTGCTTCTCGGCACCCTGCGGGTAGCGGGTCTTCATGACCTGCAGCCGGATACCGGGATGACTTTCCAGCCGCCGCTGCAGCACGGCGATGGCCTCGGGTTTGTTGCGCTCGATGCCGATGTAGGCGCGCTCCAGCCCAAAGATACGCAGAATAATCCGCAGACCGGAAAGCACCCGCTCCGGCTCCTGCCGCAGCAGACGGTCGTCTGCGGTGATGTATGGCTCACATTCCGAGGCGTTGACGATCACCGTGTCCACCTTGCCCAGACCCGAGGAGAGCTTGACGTTGGTGGGGAAGGTGGCGCCGCCCATACCTACGATGCCGGCTTCGTGGATGATGTCCATGAGCTGCTCCGGTGTCAGGTCGTCGATCTCGCCCCGGGGCGTAATGTCGGGACAAAGGGTGTTCCGGCCGTCGTTTTCAATGACCACGGACATGACCTTGCCGCCATTGGTATGAGGCCGGGGCTCTACGGCCAGCACCGTGCCGGAGACGGAGGCGTGGACAGGCTCGCACAGACCGGCGCCGTCGCCGATTTTCTGCCCCATGGTGACCGTGTCGCCTTTTTTCACCAGCGGCTGGCAGGGTGCGCCGATGTGCTGAGACATGGGAATGACGACAACCTTCGGAGACGGAATGGGCGTGATGGGCTGCTCACAGCTCAGCGCTTTGCGATCGGCAGGGTGAATCCCGCCGAAAAAGGCATGTGCCAAGGCAATCACCTCTCATTTGTTTGAATATATCATATTATATAACGACCTGCATAAAAAGTCCATGGTTTTTCATGGTTTTGCACAAAAAGTAACTTTTTATCGATATACTTTACAGAACGGAGATTTTGCGTTAAAATAGAAAGCAAAGGGGGTGCCTTCGATGAACTACCGCGACGACAGAGAACAAAAAAAGCGCAGCGACGAGCGCTGGAATCTGATTTCCTTTCTTGCGCTGCTGGTTATGCCTCCGGTGGGCGTGGGGCTGTTCGTTGCAAAGCACCTGGGACTTCTGCCGGACATCGGCAAAAAAGTGAGCGTCAGCCAGACGATGGGCAGCGGCGCACCGCAGGTCTGGAAAATGCCTGCCCAAGCGACGCTGAAAAAGCCGGCCAAAGCGCTGCCCTCCGGCGGCGGATTTCTCACGGTGCTGGGGATCGTTCTTGCGGCCATTGGACTGATCTGGGGTATTTCCAGCCTGGGCGGCCTGCTGGCCAGCGGCTTCAGCCTGCTCAAATACCTGAAACTGGCGCTGCCGCTGTGTGTGGCGGCTGCCGGCGGCGTACTGGCCGTATACGGCAGAAGCCGCCGGAAAAAACGCCGCCGCTTTGACGCCTACCTGAAGCTCATCGGTGACCAGCAGGCCATCTCCATCCACGCGCTGGCGGATGCCGTGGGCGTGGACTATAAAAAAACCCTGCGGGATCTGCAGGAAATGATCTTTCAGGGGATTTTGGATCCGGCGTGGCTGGACATGAAGCGCTACCGGCTGATGCTGACGGAGTTTCAGTCGCCGGAGGTGCAGCCCGAGCCGGAGCAGGCGTCTGAGACAGAGACGAAAGAGGCCTGTATCAGCCGCTCTGAGCGGATCCTGCGCCAGATCCGGGCGGACAACGACCTGATTGACGACGAGGAGGTCTCCCGGAAGATCGACCGCATCGAGGATCTGACCCGAAAGATCTTTGAGATCGTGGATCGCTACCCCGACAAGGAAAAGCAGCTTTACAGCTTTTTGAACTATTATCTGCCCACCACGCTGAAGGCCATGGAAAACTACGCCCGGCTGGAAGCGGAAGGCATTGAAACAGCCTCCATCCGGCAGGCCAAGCAAAAAATCAACGGCATGCTCGACGAGCTTGCCGATGGCTATGAAAAGCAGTTGGACAAGCTCTTTGAAAACGAAGTGGTGGACATTTCGGCGGACATTGAGGTCATGCGGCAGATGCTCCAGCGCGACGGACTGAAAGAGGATGCCATCACCAGAAGCGCGTCGGACGGAGGCAAAGGATGAGCCGTTTGCTGCCGCAGACGTGGGACAGGCTGCTGGACAGCCCCTTTGAAAAAGCGGAATTTGCCCGGACGCTGGCACGGGCGGAGGCTGAAGCCCGGCAGACCGTCGTGTTCCCGCCACGGGAGGAATGGTTTTCTGCCTTTTGGCTCACGCCGCCCCGTCAGGTACGGGCGGTGATTTTGGGGCAGGATCCCTACCATGCGCCGGGACAGGCGCACGGACTGGCCTTTTCCGTCCGGGAGGGGACAAAGCTTCCCCCGTCTTTGAGAAACATCTATCAGGAGCTGTCTGCGGATCTGGGCGTACCCGCGCCCGCCTCTGGGGATCTGACCCCATGGGCGCGGCAAGGGGTGCTGCTTTTGAACACGGTGCTGACCGTAGAGCAGGGAAAGGCCAACAGCCACAGCCGGTTGGGCTGGCAGGCCTTTACAGACGCGGTGATCGGGCGTCTGGCCGGTCTGCCCCAGCCCATAGCCTTTGTGCTGTGGGGCGCACAGGCACAAAAAAAGGCGCCTCTGGCGCAGGACAGCCCCTATCCGCGGCTGATACTGTCCGGTGTGCACCCCAGCCCGCTTTCGGCCTATCGGGGATTCTTCGGCAGCAGACCCTTTTCTCAGATCAATGCATTTCTTGCAGCAAACGGACAGACGCCCATTTGCTGGCAGATGGAGGACGTACCATGAAAAAACTTCGGTGGCTGCTGCCTGTGGCGGCGCTGGTTATATGCCTGTGCGCCTGTGGCGGAACCGGGCAGCCGGTTCAGACCACGGCGCCCCTTTCCACAGAGGAAACCCAGGAGCGCCAGCCCCTTCCTTACCGGCCTTCGGACGCTTTGGCGGGTGTCTGGGAAAACAGCGGCAATTACAGCGACGGCAGATCCTTTGTGGAGACCCTGACCCTGAATGCCGACGGCACGGCCAGAATCCATCTGGATTACGAAGGCGAGGACTATGCCACCCTGACGGGCACCTATGAGGCGGAAGACGGCGTACTCACCGTTGTGATTGACGACGAGGAGGAACCGTACGAAAAGGTATACGCCTATGTGCTCAGCGGCGACTCTCTGACGCTCCAGAGCGACGAAAAAACCGTGACCTACACCCGGGTATACTAAGGTTCCATGTCAATCGTTGGAGTAGAGATAAAAAAGAAATAATCGCAAGTCGTGTCGGGATGAAAGCTCCGGCACGATTTTTATGTATGACAGAAGAGGATTCTTTTTTTGAAATTACGGAAGTTACGCATTCCGAAGCAGACCCGTTTCAAAACTTTGGTCTTGTGATTGCAGCCTTCAGCAAACCCATTCGACCAGGGACATCCATAGAATTGAGGATCTCGTGAAACCAGTTGCGATATGCCC
>JAQYBZ010000020.1 GCA_029003235.1 Bacillota bacterium | reverse complement strand
CGGGGGGAGTACTTTATCACCGTGGATGCCGACGACAGAGTTTCGCCCACGTTTTTGGAACGTCTGCTGTCTCTTGCAGAGCGCTATCCCCAAAGCGACGTGGTGGGCTGCGGCTTTCAGATCGTGAAGCCCGGTCAGCAGTCAAAGGCGCCGGAGGAAGACGCCATCCGCGATTTCACACCCCAGCAGGCACAGACGCTGTTTGCCCGACGCAGGGTACGCTTTGTCCTGCCGGCGCTGCTCATCCGGCGGCAGTTTGTGTTGGAACATAAGATCGCATTTGACGAAGCCGTGCGTTATTCCGAGGATGTGCAGTACATCTGGCGGCTTCTGGCCTATACGGAACACCATGTCCTCTATCTGCCGGGACAGTACTATTACTATGTACTCCATGAAGGCTCTACCATGACGGCGTCGGATGTAAGCAAGATTCTGACCGGCTGTGACGGCGTGCGCCGCCTGGCGGCAGAGATACAGCCCCGGCTGGCGCCTGCCGCCGGACGGGGATTTGAGGCAAAATGGATGCTGGCCATGCTCCACGGGGCGGCAAAAATGCTGCGCTTTGCCGATTTTCTGTCCCTCTATGACCGCAGCGGCGCAAAGCGTTGCCTTTCTCAGGCCGTGCGCTGGGGCGAGATGCGCCTGAAGCTGTCGGCGCTGGCGCTGAGGGGATCCCGGCGGCTGGGGTATGGGCTGCTAAAACATTTCTGAGGAGTTGTTATGCTGATCAGTATGAGCGGCATCGACAGTGCCGGTAAGACGACCCAGGTGGATCTGCTCTGCGATTACTGCAAAAGCCGGGGCATTTCCGTCAAACGGGTCTGGAGCAAGGCGCGGGGTACCCCGGGCGTATTGCTTCTCAAGGAGCTTTTTCGCCGGGACAAGCACATGAACAGCGAGGATAAGGCGGAATACCGCCAGAATGTCTACGGAAACATCCACAAAAAGCGCCTTTTGTATGTGGCCTCCATGTTGGATCTGTGCTGGTACTGGGGCGTCTACTACCGGCTGCTGAAGCTTCGCTACCGGGTGGTGGTCTGCGACCGGTATCTTTGGGACACCTTTGTGGAGCTGAACCATGATTTTCAGGGCATTAACATTTCCAAAAGCATCCTCTGGCGGCTGGTCAAGGCCATCGCGCCCAAGCCCTGCCATTCGTTTCTGTTTGTCATCCCGGCGGAGCTGTCCATTGCCAGAGACCGGCAGAAGCACGCAGCGGGCATCGAGCCTGTGGAAGTGAAAAAAGAGAAGATCGACCGTTATCTGGCGCTGGCCGGGCAGGGGAAATGGACGGATGTGATTGAGGGAACCCGTCCGGCGGAGGACATTCATCTGCAGATACGGAACACACTGAACCTATGAAAATTGACGCCATGATGCGCCGGGAGGATTTTTTTGAGATCCTGCGGCAGACAGTAGAAAAATATTATAGAGAAGTTTGGGGCAAGGAGGGGCAGCTTGCCTACAGCCCGCTGCCAAACAGCCAGAAGCTGGTGGTCAACGGCAAGCTGAATTTTATCAGCCCTACGCCCGTGCCCCCCGGCGTCAAAATCTATCTTGCCGGAGAGTACAATCTGCGCGGCTCCGGACTGAAGCACCTTGCTGGCAAGGCCGTGGTGCAGGCGGGCAGCCGCCTGCCTTGGTTGGGCAGGGTGCGAACTGCCTATCTTACCCGCGGACTTTTGGGGAACAATGCCTTTATCTGCCCACAGAATCGCTCTATCCGCATCTTTGACTATGATGCCATGACCGTGGACTGCATGGTAAAGCAGGGCTTTACCCATCGCTACTTTGACAATCAGGCGGCCTTTCGGCAGGCCTATGCCTATCCCTTTGTGCTGCCCATGCTCTGCCGGGGCGAGGACTGGTTCCGGGAGCCTATTCTTCTGGGACATCCTCTGGCGCGGGTGACAGACCCGGCGGACTACCGGCGGGGGATGGAGGCGGCCTTTGCCGGCATGGAGCAGTTGGCGCGGGACACGGCGCAGCAGACGCCGCCGGGCAATTATGCTGCGGCCTTGAAGGACAAGCTGCTTTCCCTTTTGGAGCAGGCCGAAACGCGTAAGCACATCCGCCGCAGGGCGGCGCTTACCGAACTGGTGGAACGCTGTGTTCGGCACATCCTGCGCCAGCGCCTGCCGGTGACTACGGTCATGAGCCACGGTGATTTGCAGACGGGGAACATCTGGCTTGACGAAGAAAAAAGGACCTGGGTTTACGATTGGGAAACCGCCGGGCGCAGAAGCATCTGGTATGACAGCGCCGTGCTGGGCTGCCGTCTGCGCAGAGCAGACGGCTGGCGGGAATTTCTCAGGCCAGAGCAGTATGGAGCCATGCTGCGGCTGGATACAAATAGAGACTATACCGCAGACGAGCGTCAGGCCATCAAAGAGATCGTTCTGCTGGAGGACATTGCGTTTTATCTGGAAGACCTGCTGGAACTGCCCCGGGACTGGGGCACGGAGATCTTTGAGGGCTTCTGTGACCGGATCCTGCCCCTGTTTGCCGGGAGAGAGGAAGAACCATGAACGACAAAAAGCTGCGCACACTGCTGGTCTGCGGCGTTTGCCCCGGGCAGTCTGAGGCGGCGGAGCTGGTCTCCACCTGCAAAAGCCTTGGCCGGGACGGCGTCTATGGAGCGGCAAAAAAGGGGAAGATCCTGCCCTTTGCGGCCAAAACCCTGACGGAATTGGGACTGGACACTGATTTTTGGAACGGCGTTTTGTCCCAATACCGGCAGCGAAACTGCGCCATTGTGTCCTTGCTGGACAGAGCCTATGAGGCGCTGGAGCAGACGGGCGTGAAAAAGATGTTCGTCTCGGAGAATTTCGGCGCCTTGCTCAGTGCCGGAGGGGATCTGGCGCTGTTCGCCTCGTCCGATGTGGACAACTACGCGCCCATAGAGGAAAAAGAGAAAATCTATGCCGCCATGGAGCGCCTTGGCTGGCGGAAGCAGGAGCGTTTTGCCGGAAAGCGGCAGATCGCCGCCGAGTTTTTCCCGTCGGATGACAGGCTGCCCCAGAACTTCTATTTCAGCGTGGATTTTTACCCGCTGGCGCGGCTGAAGCTGCCCTGCTTTATTGACGGCGACCGGTTTGTGGACTGGAACGGGCTGACGCGCTACCGGGATACCCATATTGCCCTTGCGCCCAGAGAGGCGCTGACCTATATCTGCCTGATGCACACGTCTTTGCACAGCTTTTGCAGAGCGCCGGACACCCGGCTGTATGTGGATCTGCGCAATTTGGAGACGCTGCGGCCGGACTGTGATGTGATCGCCCGCTGGTGCAGGCGTGACGGCACCTGTGTGCGTGCTGCCGTCGCGGCAGAGCTGTCCAACCGGCTCATGGGCACCCGGTATCCGCCGATTTTGACCGAGGGCGGCAACCGTGCCGTGCGCCTGGTCAGCCGGGTCTATGACGCCGACACCGGCTGCCTTGCCAACGAGCCCGGAGGACTGGAAATTTTGAAAATTGATATGATGTGCGACGACGTTTCCGACGGGCGGGGGCTGAAGAAGATGCTCTTTCCCGACCGGGCGTGGATGGCTTCCGTTTACGGCGGAAGCGGCGTTTCGGCGCACCTGCGCCACTTCAGAAGGATGATCTGACCATGAAAAAACATCTGGCCATTGTATGCGGCGTCTTCTACCCTCAGCCCTCGGCCACGGGTCTGTGCGTCCGGCGCTATGCCGAACTTTTGCAGCAGACATATGAGATCGATGTGGTATTTCTGCGCAGCGCCGCCCAGCCCGTGGAGGGTATGGTGGACGGCGGCCTTTGCCTGCACGGTGTCTGCGGCAGACGGTTGCAGGCCGAATACAGCGCCGCCGGTCTGGGGAAAAGGCTGCTCCACCGGCTGGGACAGGCTCAGGTTTTGACCTGTCGCCTTGGAAATCTGGGCTGGTTCCGGGCAAAGGCCTGCGCCGCGCTGGACAAGATTCACGCGAAGAACCCGCTGGACGCGGTGCTGAGCGTCTGTTCGCCCTTTGCCGCCCATCTGGCGGGGGCGGACTTCTGCCGGGCGCATCCCAAGGTGCGCCATGTGGCCTATACGGTGGATCTGTTTTCCGCCGACACGGCGGTACGTCCCCTGTTTCACTCCCGGAAGGGGCGGCGGGCGCTGGAACGCAAGACCCTGATGCAGGCCGACGCCCTGCTTTTGTCCCAGCAAATCTACGATACCTGCCCGACTTTGTACGCAGGCCATCCCAACTGTGCGACTTTGCCCTATGTGCTGCCGCCAGTGGGGCTGCCTGCGGCGGACGGCCGCTGGTTTTCACAACAGGGCGTCCACTGCGTCTATGCCGGTAGATTCTACGAACAACTGCGCGACCCGGCGCCGCTTTTGCAGGCCTTTGCCGCTCTGAAAGGTGAAAATCTGGTGCTGCATCTGTTCAGCGTGGGCTGCGAGAGCGTCGTTTCGTCTTTCGCTGGGGCGTGTGAGAACATTGTTCTTCACAGACAGGTCTCCCAGCGGGAGCTTCAACAGGTCTACGCCAATGCGGACGTT
The DNA here is from genome assembly GCA_029003235.1 of Bacillota bacterium. Taxonomy (GTDB): domain Bacteria; phylum Bacillota; class Clostridia; order Oscillospirales; family Oscillospiraceae; genus JAFRPC01. The sequence goes on along the minus strand of JAQYBZ010000020.1, from coordinate 1,553 downwards.
CTGGTGGGCGTGGGGAACCGTGCGGCGGAGTTCCTGCCCAGTAAGACCTATGAGTACATTGCCGCCGCCAAGCCTATTGTATTTTTCAATCCGCCGGGCGGCCACAACGCCGTGCTTGACACCTATCCGGACTGCCTGCAGTTGGATGCGGCACTGCCGGTACAGGAGGCTGCCGCCCGCCTGCGTTCGTTCCTGCTTCGTCCTCACGGGGCGATTGTGCAGGAGCAAATTACTGATTGCTACAGGCAGAATCTGCCGCAGACGGTGAAACAGCAATTACTCCGGGCGCTGGAACCATAATTTCATCCAGCCCAAACGGGGAGAAAGGAGGAGCCATGACCCATCAGGCGGCTTACGGGCCGGAACGCCTGCTGTTGGCAGACCGGAACGGAGAAAAGAAACAGAAAAATGTGCGCTACATCAAGGCCATCTACACCGTGCTGGTGGTTTTGATGCTCCTGTATTTCGCCCTGTTCCCGCTGAACATTGTGACGGTGAAGCAGATCATCGGCGACTTGCTTCTGCTGGCCTTTCTTATTGCAGCCCCTGCGCTGCTGATTCTGGACGTGCTGAAAGGGGAGGAACTGCTCCTTTCTCTGGCGATCCTGCCCTGCATCATCCTGTCTGCGGCGGTTTCCGACGCCAAGGTGGGCGTAATGCAGTTGATCAAGATCGCCGGGCTGTTCGTGGGTTTTCTCTTTTTTCTCAATGCCATTCACACCTTTTTCATGTCGGAAAAGATGAAAAAATTTCTGGTTTTTGCCAATCTTGCCACCTGCGTATTGCTTACGGTCTATTCTCAAATGGATTTTGCCTATGACAGCGCTTCCGGAAATCTGACCCTGGGCTTCAGCAATTCCAATCAAACTGCCATGGTGCTGCTGTACTGCTTCGCGATGAACATTATGGCCATGAAGCGCAGGGACTACCCCTGGCTGGTGGGTGTGCTGGTGGTAGCAGATCTTTTGTATCTGCTGTATCTGACCACCTCCAGAAGCTGCTTTTTTACCGCTTTGCTTCTGCTGGGACTCAGCTTTCTGCCGGTGAAAAAAATCCCCGGCTGGGTCATGCTCCTTGCCATGGTGTTTCCGCTGATCTGCCTGTTTGTCCTGCCGTGGCTCTATGAGCAGGGGCTGTTTCTGGATTTTGAGCTGTTCGGAAAGACCATCTATTCCGGACGGGAGACCATCTTTGCCGTCCGTATCCAGTATTTGCACAACCCGCTGCAGGTCCTTTTCGGCAATATGGTACGGGGCAATTTTGACAATCACCACAATGGCCCTCTGGCGCTGCTGCTCTCCGTAGGCGTAACAGGGCTGTTGGTGACATACCGCAGCATTTATCTGTGTATGCGGCGGATCACGGCACAGATCCGGAATCCTGCCAATTTTACGGCAATTTTCGCAGTTTTGTGCCTGTTCATCCATTCTTCCGCCGAGGCGGCGCTTATGACAGGGCGTTCGCCGTTTAACGTGATGATTTTGACCATTCTGCTCTTTGCAAAGGAGAGTGCGTGTAATGAAGATCCTCCATGTGAACTGCACCGATCAGGG
>JAQYBZ010000019.1 GCA_029003235.1 Bacillota bacterium | reverse complement strand
TCCTTCATCTTGACCTCGCAGGCCTCGTCGCCGCACCACATGGTCTTGATGAAGCCGCCGTTCTCCTCCTGCAGGCGCCTGGCCTCCTCCAGAGAGTGCGCCTCATAGATATGCTCGTCCAGATTCCCCTTGGCCTTGGCGTACAGGCCGTCATGCACCGCCTGAAGCTGAACGCCCGCGGCCTGCTCCACATCGTTCAGCGCCACCACGGTCTTTTCGCCATTGTCCCGGCGCACCATGACACACTGGCCGTTCTCCATATCCCGAGGGCCGAGCTCCACCCGCACAGGCACGCCCTTCATCTCATACTGGGCGCACTTCCAGCCCAGAGAGTTGTCGGAAAGGTCGATTCTCACCCGGTAGCCTGCGGCAGCCAGACGGTCTTTCAGCGCCTGCGCTGCTTCCGTAACGCCCGGCTTGTGCTGCGCCACGGGCACCACGATGATCTGGATGGGTGCAATTCTGGGGGGCAGCACCAGACCGTTGTTGTCGCCGTGGGTCATGATGATGCCGCCGATTAGCCGGGTGGACACGCCCCAGGAGGTCTGGAACGGGTTTTTCCTCTGGTTGTCCCGGTCGGTAAAGGTGATGTCAAAGGCTCTGGCAAAGCCGTCTCCGAAATAGTGGGAGGTGCCCGCCTGCAGCGCCTTGCGGTCATGCATCATGCACTCGATGGTGTAGGTCGCCTCGGCGCCGTTGAATTTTTCCTTATCTGTCTTCTGGCCGCAGGTCACAGGCATGGCCAGCACCTGCTCACAGAAGTCGGCATAGACATGGAGCATCCGCTCGGTCTCGGCTCTGGCCTCCTCGGCAGTGGCGTGCATAGTGTGCCCCTCCTGCCACAAAAACTCCCGATGGCGCAAAAACGGGCGGCTGGTCTTTTCCCAGCGCAGCACGCTGCACCACTGGTTGTACATCTTGGGCAGATCCCGGTGGGACTGGATGACGTTCTTGAAATGCTCACAGAACAGGGTCTCGGAGGTAGGGCGGATGCACAGCCGCTCCTCCAGCCGGTCGCTGCCGCCCATGGTGACCCATGCGCACTCCGGCGCGAAGCCCTCCACATGGTCCTTTTCCTTTTGCAGCAGGGATTCCGGGATCAGCATGGGCATATAGACGTTTTCCGCGCCGGTCTTTTTGAACTCGGCGTCCAGAAGATGCTGTATATTCTCCCAGATGGCATAGCCATAGGGGCGGTAGATGAACATTCCCTTGACCGAGGAATAGTCGATAAGCTCTGCCTTTCTGCACACGTCCGTGTACCATTGGGCAAAGTCTTTCTCCATATCCGTGATCTGTTCTACCTTCTTTTCACTTCCCATTGTCTCTCCGTCCTTTCGGCACATTCTTTCCCATTCATTTTATCACGTCTGTCAATCCCCTGCCATAGGATGAACTAAACAAAAACAGGAGGCTGCTATGATGGTTTTTTCCGTGGCGCTGGACGATTCCACGGCCGAATTTTACCGCCGCGTGGCCGCGCTCATGGGTCTGCCGGTGGAAACCGTGCTGTCCGACGCGCTCTTTAAGCTGGCCGGAGAGCTTTCTCTGGAGGCAATTCACAAAACCGGCCGTTCATAAAACGGTTTTCCACCAACCGCAGGCTTGCAGAAAGCCGGGCGCTGCCAAAACACGCCAGCGGACAGATCGCCCGCCGGTACAAAAGACCGCGCGTCCATAATTGTGTAAAAACACTTGAAAACCCCGTTGTTTTTATGGAAACAGTTTGCTATAATATGGGCGAATCTTCACGATTGGAGGGATTATTGTGAAATCCATCCGCGATTTATATAAAATCGGAAAGGGGCCGTCCTCCTCCCACACCATGGGGCCGGAGCGGGCGGCGGGGATCTTTCGCGCCGAGCATCCCGACGCGGACAGTTACCGGGTCGTGCTCTACGGCTCTCTTTCCAAGACCGGCGTAGGCCACGGCACGGATCGGGTGCTGCGCAGCGTCTTTGCCCCCACCCCTACAGAAATCGTTTTTTCTCAGGAAGACCCCAGCGACCTGAAGCATCCCAACACGCTGGACTTCTTTGCCATTAAGGACGGCGAGTCGTCCCCTGCCATGCGGGTACAGTCCGTGGGCGGCGGCGACATTGTCATTGAGGGACGGACGGACGCCCAGAGCCAGGACATCTACCCGGAAAACTCCTTTGCCGAGATCATGCAGTTCTGCAAATGGCGGAACATCCGCCTGTGGGAATATGTGGAGCTGAACGAGGGCAAGGAGATCTGGGAGTTTCTCGCCCAGATCTGGAAGGCCATGCGCTGGTCCATTGCCGACGGCCTTGCGGCCTCCGGCACACTCCCCGGAGGTCTGAACGTGGAGCGCAAGGCAAAATACCTCTATGAGCAGGCCGTGCAGAATGAGGTGCCGCAGGTGCGGGAGTGTCGCATCGTCTGCTCTTACGCCTTTGCTGTCTCCGAGCAGAACGCCGACAACGGCACCATCGTCACCGCTCCCACCTGCGGCTCCTGCGGCGTCGTGCCTGCGGTGCTGCGGTATATGCAGGAGCGCTACAAGTATCCTGAGCAGCGTATCCTGCAAGCTCTGGCTGTGGCGGGTATTTTCGGCAATCTGGTCAAGCAAAACGCCTCTATCTCCGGCGCCGAGTGCGGCTGTCAGGCGGAGATCGGCACAGCCTGCTCCATGGCTGCCGCCGCTCTGTCCGAGCTGGCCAATATGTCGCTGGAACAGACGGAGTACGCCGCCGAGATCGCGCTGGAGCATCATCTGGGGCTGACCTGCGATCCCATCTGCGGTCTGGTGCAGATTCCCTGCATCGAGCGCAACGCCGTGGCGGCCATGCGGGCGCTCAACTCCTGCAACCTGTCCTGGTTCCTGTGCAATACGCGCAATATCAGCTTTGACATGGTAGTCAAGACCATGTATCAGACGGGCATCCATATTTCAAACGCCTTCCGGGAAACCTCCGAGGGCGGTCTTGCGCAGCTCTATCAGCGCAGAATACGGTAATCGCGAAAGGACGGATACAAATGAAATTAGGTATCGACGGCGATTCACCTGATTTTATATCTCAATGCTTCTCCATATATGCGAATATAGCTTGATTTTGGCGTGTTTTTCACATAACCAACCATATTATAACTTCATATATCTCCATACCATCACACGCAGAAATGGTGTA